>CAZNQW010000006.1:34931-42586 GCA_964575225.1 uncultured Anaerolineaceae bacterium
CGAGGTGACGGCGCAGTGCACCATGGTGGAATCGGTGCCGCTGAGGCCGATGCCGGATGGGCGACGGGTGCGATGCTTGCTGTATTGATTGGGCTGGATGGTGACCGGCGTGTGCAGGTCATGGGTCTGCGGTGAGCTGGGAGCGATAGGGAGGGTCTAGTGCCTGGGCAACCGTTGGTCGAAGCGCGAGGGATCAAGAAATACTTTCACATCCGCCGCAGCCTGCTGGTCAAGCTTCTTGCGCGACAGAAAGACCAGTGGGTCAAGGCGGTGGACGGCGTGGACCTGCACATCTATCCCGGCGAGACGGTGGGGCTGGTCGGGGAATCCGGCTGCGGAAAGACCACGCTGGGCCGGGTGCTGACACGCCTTTACGAGCCTACGGCCGGGCAGGTGCTGTTCCAGGGCCGGCCCCTGGACGCGAAGGAGGCCATGCCCGAGGCGGTGGTCTTTGACGACACCAATCCAGCGCCGGAGGAGCCGATATGGAATCCCCTTACCTTTTACCAGACGACCCAGATCATCTTTCAGAACCCCTACTCATCGCTGAACCCACGCAAGACCGTGCGGCAGATCGTGTCGGTGCCGCTGAAGAACCGGGGGATGCGTGACCCCTTGGCCATTGAGGCGGAGGTGGCCCAGTTGTTGCAGCGGGTGGGCATTCCGGAGCAGCGCATGGACGCTTACCCGCACCAATTCAGCGGAGGCCAGCGGCAGCGGATCGGCATCGCCCGAGCATTGGCCATGCGCCCCAAGTTTATCGTCTGCGACGAGCCGGTGTCGGCCCTGGATGTGTCGATCCAGGCCCAGGTGATCAATCTGCTGGCCGAGCTGCAGGAGGAATTTGACCTGACCTACCTGTTCATCGCTCACGACCTGAGCGTGGTCCACTATGTCAGCGATAGGGTGGCGATCATGTACCTGGGCAAAATCGTGGAAGAGGGGCCGACGCTGGAGGTTTTTGGCCACCCGGCCCATCCCTACACGCAGGCGCTCATGGCCGCCGTGCCGATGGTGGACCGGAGCACGCGCCGGCAGCGGATCATCCTGGAGGGCAACGTGCCGAGCCCCCTCGACCCCCCGTCAGGCTGCCGCTTTCACACCCGCTGTTTTGCCCACCTGGGCCCCATCTGCGACGAGGAGGAGCCGGCTTTCGTCACCGTGGGAGAGGGCCATCGCGCGGCCTGTCATCGGCTCAGCTAGACCCGGAACCAGCCTGCTTGGCATCCGGCTCTCGCCCGCTGGAGGTTGGTCGAGAGATCGGCATCAGCGGCTGGGCGGAGGGTGAGTACGCCCCACTTCGATCGAGATGAATAACCCCCGGGACTATTAGGGTTGTTCCGCTGATCTCAGCACGGATGACATTTTTCGACCATGAAACCCGGTGAGATAGCTGATGTGACCCCGACATCACCCTGCCAGTTGCCCGTACACATAGCATGTCAGGTCGCCCAGCCGGTTGACGTAACTGCCGAACTCGTTGTCGTACCACCCAAAGATCTTGGCATGCGTCACCGGGATCGATACCTCGGCCGGTCCCTCCTCCGCGATCACCCCCAGCTGCGCTAGGTCCAGATGGATGACCCCTGTCCGTGTGTGCAGTGCATCCGACTCTAACACCACCGCCGCGTCCGCCCCGATCAGGTCCGTCGATACGTTCTGCACGTTGCTCACTTTCAGTAGCCCCCGCTGTGGCCCCCTCTCCGCGTCCCTGTAGATTCGCAACAGGCTCTCCCGGCTCACAGAGCTCTTTCCCAATGCATCCAATTGCGACAAGAAGGTGCAATTCAGAATGATCAGCGATCCTGTGCTGATCGGCACCCGCACTGAATCCGCCATGAACCCGATTTCCCGGACTTCTGGGATAGCCTGCTCGAGCGCATCGGCCGCCCCCGTTGACGTCAGGATGATGTTGTTCAGCATCGAACGCGTCTTGCGCAAGTCCTTGGCGCCCGCCTTGGGAACGCTGTCCAGCGTGCTTTGCGTGTTTGTCACCGCGTGCACCGTCGACATCGACGCAGTCAAGATCTGGCGCGTCATATGATCCTCCAACAAGGGTTTCACCATGTGCGCTAGCGCCGTCGTCGTGCAGGAGGCGGCCGACAACACCCGGTGCCGCGTTGGTTCGTATACCGTGTGGTTAATCCCATAGATGAGCATCGTTGCGTCGTCCGGGAGCGTCAGTTGTTTGCTCTTGAACGGAGCGCTTGCTATCACTGCCAATGCCCCTGCCTCCAGGTGCCCCCGCAGCGCTCCGCCCCGAGCGTCGGCCGCCGTCGCCGGGTCGCAAAAGGCCCCTGTCGCGTCGACCACCAGCTTGACCCCGTGTGCCCGCCAGTCAATGTCCCGCGGATTGCGCGCCTGCCGCAGGATCGTCACTCGCAGGCCGTCGATCAGCAGCTCTCCGGCTTCCTCGTCCACGATCTCAATGAGCGGGCTGGCCCGGTACCCATGCAAGAATCGGTGCAGTAGGCCATAGGTCGTGTCCTTTTCGATTGTCTGCACCACGTCTGCCAGTCCGCCCCCTGCCGGCCGACCCAGGTTTACCACCAATTGGTCAAAATACCGCTGCCCCAGGTGATGCCACAGCGTCAACTTGCCGATTCTACCCAGCCCGTTGATGCCCAGAGTCTTGCGCGTCCCAGTTTCTGCTTGCATCGTCGCCTCCTGGTTCCTCAGGTGATGATATGCTCGTAATCGGTTGCGAATTTTCCTTGATAGATTGTTCCCTGTCGGCCGTCAATGCTGATCCAATCTCCAAAACGCAGTAGCCTTCCGTCTAGCTCTGCCACCCGCCGTTCGTCGTACACCCGTAACACCCGGCAGTTCACCACACAGGTTTTGCCCAGTCGGTGCGCCGCTACCGCTGCATGCGAGGTGCATCCACCGCGCGCCGTCAACAATCCGTCCGCCTGCGCGATCAGCGCAAAGTCATCCGGCACCGTGTCCGGTCGGACCACGACAACCGGGCACTCGGGCGATTCTGCCTTCAGCGCCTGGATATCTGCTTCGGTGAAAGCCAGCCGCCCTGATAATGCTCCCCCGCCGGCCCCCATCCCGCTCCCCAGTAGCTTGGCTTTGAGTTCCTCCGACGCCACAAAGACCCGCGCCCGTTCTTGCTCTGTGTAGGCCATGTTCCGGGTCTGCAAGATATACAGATCGGCCGGATCCTCCGACTCGAACGTAAACTCGATCTCCTGGTGTGGATATCCTTTGTCAACAACCAAGAGATGGGCGAGCTCCTCCAGCCGGCGAAAGATCGCCGGAAAATCGGTCTCCAGCGTCCCGGTCTTTTGTACCGCACCCCAGCGGGTCGACCGCTGCACCTCGCTGATTGGCAACGGATTAATCAATCCCGAGACGACGTCCTCCCCCTGGCTGCACACGTTGTAGTCACCGTAAAGCACAATGCCGTTCTCGGCCTTGAACGGGTCCCGCGTCAGTACCACTCCGCTCCCCGACTGCAGATTGAGATTCCCCAGTACCATGCGCTGTACAATCGCCGCCGTCCCCCACTGCTCGGCGATGCCCAAGTGTTCGCGATAGCTCGCTGCCCGCTGCGAAAACCACGAGGTGAGCACGATCCTGATCGCGGCCAAGAGCTGCGCGAACGGCTCCTCCACCAGCGTCACACCATGATCCTGCATCACCTGTTTGTAATGGTAGGCGATCTCGCGCATCTGCGCGGGTGTGAAGCTCATCTTTTTCTCCACCCCATACCGCGCCTTGTACGATTCAATGGCCTGGTCAAAGACGTCCCGCACCACGCCGTGCGACATCGCCCATGATTGCAGCAGGCGGCGGTAGCAATCCCACACTGCCCACGCTGTGCGCTCCTGCTTCCCCAAAGCCTCGGCAATCTCGTCGTTTATCCCCACGTTCAACAGCGTGCTCATCATCCCCGGCATCGACATCACCGCCCCGCTCCGCACCGAGAGCAACAACGGGTTTGCCGGGTCGCCGAATTGTGCGCCGCACTGCCGCTCTAGCTCTGCCACCGCCGCCCGGAGCCGTTCGTCTGTGTCCTTTTCCAGCGGCCCAAATGACATCGCCGTCTGGCAGCGGAACCTCTCGGTCGTCACGATAAACCCTTCCGGCACCGGCATCCCGTGCAAGTACATCTGCTTCAGATAATACCCTTTGCTTCCTAAATGGAATGGATTGTCGTGTGGTTGCGGCTCGCCGTGTACCGGGCTGATCAGCCGGTGAGGGTCATAGCTCATCAAAAGCGCCAGCTCGGCGCGATCTAGCTGCCCACGCATGAATGTCAGCGCCATCAACACCTTGCCCACAAGGTCATCCAACTCCTGCAGGCCGAACCCCACCGTAATGAATTGGCGCATCAGTTTTTCCGACTGCATATGGGCCTGCTGTTCGCGTTCCGATGCTGGCATGTCGGTTGGCAGACTCTGCGCCAGGATCACCTCAGCCGTCCCTGCGTGCGCCCGGAGCACGTACTGCTCCGTCAGCCGGCCCACGTCGGCAGCGATAAACTGAAAAATGTTGACGTACTGATCGACTGAGCAGTCACGCGCCTGCAGCCCCATTTCCAGCATCTCAAGATGCTGCCTCAGCACACCCAAGGCCATCCCGTCGATCTCTAGCGCCCGCACCAGCGCCACCAGCAGCTGTGCCACCTCATCCAGCGTCGTCTTGGTTACATAGTGCAGGTTCATCGCCCCGACAATCTTGCCGTACAGACGGCGCGCCAACACTTCTAGCCGAAAGGTCAGCCCCAATGCCTCGAATTTCGGCTCGCGGTACACCCCATACAGCGAGGGAATGCCCGCTGCCACATGCCGCTTGCGATAGATTCGCTCATCTGCCTCTGTTGGCTTGGGATCGAGGATGATCGCCTTCAGCCCATCCATGATGTCCAACGTCGCTGTCAATGCCCCCGGGTACGCTTCCTCTGCCAATTGACTGACCAGTCGAGCGATTCGATCGGCCGGGACCAGCCTCGAATTCTCCACTCGTATCAGCGCGTCGGCAACGCCAAATGAGTATTTTTGCTCCAGGAGCTTGTACAGACTCAACAATAAAAAGACGCGTCGCCTCTCCTTGGCTGGGATCTTTTCCATGCTCTCGATCTCGGCCGTCAGCTCTGCCCTGTCCAGCTCCAAAAAGTCGGGCAACCCAAAGCGATCTGCCAGACCGGCAACAAGGGCATGCACGTGCTCAAAGAGGGGCCCTTCTGGCTCGACTGCCTGAAATACTTCGGCCGGCAGCCATCGGGTCAATCTTGCCTTCTCACCGGTCGCCCAATACAGGATCAGATCGCGCGCCATGTCGACCTGGGTCACGTTGCTCTCCACGTGCACCTGTTTGCGAAAAAAGTGGATCAGGGGGTCGTGTCGGTGCTGGATCTCGTCAATCTCTGTCGAAGCATCTCGGAGCTCGCCCTCGGCGCCGATCTCGTTGAAATAGACCGGAAAGAGCCGCGCCAACTGCTTCACTTTGTGGTACAGCGGCCGGATATCCCCGTTCAGCAAGTCGCTTACGTCCCGCTGAAAGAGATCGGTGTCAGCGACGAAAAACCCGTGCAACGCCAGTTGCACGATCAACGCCGACAGCAGCCGCCGGTAGCGGGTCGTGTCCTGTCCCACTAGCCGCATAAAAAGCCGCACGTTGGGTAGGTGGTTTGGGTTGACCTGCACCTCCCACTCATCAGAAACCCCTTGCACGTTCGGTGCCTCGAACGGGAATCTGACCAGCCGGTCGACAAAGGTGTCCAGCAGCCCGTCGTCGCCACGCCGGTGCAGCTCTTTGCCCAACGCCAGTACGCAGTTCAGCACCAAATCCTTTTCTTCGAAATGATGGTTAGCCAGCAACCCAAAAAAGCGCTCGATAAACCGGTTCACGGTCGTTGGGTCGCTCCGGCCGATCACCTGTAGGCATCTCACCAAGCGCGCGAGGATCCACAGCTCCTGTTCTGCCAGCATCCGGTTGCCCAGCAAGTAGAGCAGATACTGCGCCTGGTCCACCGGCTCCCCGATCTCTTCCGTCACTGCCAAAATCGAATCCGCAAGCGAGGCATAGTCCGGCAGCGCCAATAAATCACCCACACCCTCCGCCGCCTCCACATCTTCCAGCAACTGATCAAAGCGCTCTGGGGAAAAACAGCTCAATGATGCACTCAGGTCACTGCCCGGCGAAAATAGGTGGCGGTTCTCCTCATACCAGCCAGCCGCCCGGAACGAATTCCGCCAAGAGCGGTAGGTGCCCCGCCAGACCTCGCGAACCAACACCGCATAAGCGTCGATTACCGGACCTGATTCCGGCATCCGCTTGTGAAGCCGGCGTAACAAGGTCGACGCCCTGGCCCACCACGCTGTCTGCCGCGCTGCGACGTCGATCAGACTCTTCAGCATCCCGGCGACCGCATCCTCAGACCAACCGTTATCGGCGTTTTCCAGCAGACGATCGATGAAGTCGAGGTTGATGGACAGCAATTCGCCCGCCAGAGACGACGACAACGGACGGGTATAGAGTTCGCGCCAGATCTGAAACCAAGCGGCGATCGCCTCCTCCGCCCGTTCGCTGCTGGTATAGTAATAGAGGTCCCCCAGCGCCACGCGCCGCAGTTCGGCCACAGACAATTCGAGGTTGACGTAGGGGTGGTTCAGTTCCTCCAAATAATTGGTGATCCGTTGATGAACCCCATACCAGGGCTCGGTCACCTCCATCAAGATTCTCTGTTCGTCCGGGATCTCGGCTGTGCTTTGGGTCTGAAGCAGGTTATTGGCCAGCGCCGAAGAAAAGCCCGAATCGATCTCGTTGCGGTCAGTGAATGGCTCGATCGTCTGATCTTGCATCTCAACTCCTAATAAACCACCCCCGTCGGTGGCGACATTCTCAGTGGATCAAGACTCTAATTTCCTTCAAGCCCCGCGATGTGTACCACCGATGCCGAAAGGGCCATGTAAGCGCCAGGGCAAGAACCTGATCTTTGTCTGCGTGGGTGACCAACCTCCGTCGCTCTCGCTGTGACATCCAGCTCCTGTTATCAGGAGTAGAATGCAAAGAGGGGCGGGACGACGCGATGGTCCATCCGCGTGTTTCAGGTGCGCCACATGTCGGCTTGGCTGGGTCGTCTGGGTGCCTGGACGGCGGCAACTTTGAGGGCGTGGGGACCCTTACCAAGGGCCAGGTCGATGGGTGTGAAGCCACCGGCATGCACAAGGGAAAGGAAACGGAGCTGCCAGTCATCCAGAAACCTCATGGTTCTGTCCTTTTGCGCGGGCTGTCTAGAGCCGAAAGCATTTCTTTATGATTGTCGCTATTATACCACCGCCCGGTGAAAGCCGCAACTTGCGCATTTCGGGGTTTCGAAGGAGAAACAGAGGTCTTCCCAAGCCCAGGAATTTGGCCTGAAAGCTCCGAACTGAGAACATGTATGGCCTCTTCCGGTTCGGCCATGAGTACTCGGCTGCTGTAGACATCAACTTCCACTTGAATCTGTTGGATGCAGATTCCTTGACGGGGGGGCAGAGGTTGTGTCACGATTCTACAAGCCAAAGTCCGTCACCGGCGATGCATCGCGGTGGGCATCCTCGACGCCGGCCTGGGGATGGCGAACCCGGCGGCTACCTTCGAATGAACCGGAGACCTCATGGCTGGGAGGGGGAGATCTTGGCGGTTCCATGGGGTCTAAG
>CAZNQW010000007.1:0-41237 GCA_964575225.1 uncultured Anaerolineaceae bacterium
CCCCCACCCTATCCTACACTCTTTCCCTACACGACGCTCTTCCGATCTATTCGCATCCTGCACCTGGCCGATCTGCACATCGGCATGGAAAACTATGGCCAGATCGACCCCGCCACCGGACTCAATGGGCGGGTGATGGACTTTTTGCGCCGGTTCTCCGAAGCGGTCGACTATGCCCTGGAAAACGAGGTCGACCTGGTGATTTTCGCCGGTGACGCCTACAAAAGCCGCGACCCCAACTCGACCCACCGTCGCGAGTTCGCCCGGCGCATCAAGCGCCTGGCCGACGCCGGAATTCCCGTGGTGCTGCTCGTGGGCAACCACGATTTGCCCGCCCAGGAACGCCGGGCATCCAGCATCGACATTTTTCGCACCCTGGAGGTGCCCAACATCATCGTGGCGGGCCAAGATCATCTGTACCGGATCACTACGCGCCGCGGAGAAGCGATCCAGGTTGGCACCGTGCCCTATCCCATCCGCCAGAGGCTGCTGGCTCGCGACGAGTATCGAGACAAGACCATCGCCGAACTGGACGCCCTGGTTCAAGAGCTGGTATCGGAGAACATCCGAGCCCTGGCGGCCCAGGTGGATCCCACGCTGCCCGCCGTGCTCACCGGCCATTTCAGCGTCTCTGACGCCAAGCTCGGCTCGGAGCGAACGGTGATGCTGGGCCGAGACGTCGTCGTCCTCAAGAGCGTCCTGGCCGATCCCGCGTGGGATTATGTTGCGCTGGGCCACATCCACCGCCATCAGGAACTCAACCGCGGGCAGCATCCGCCCATCGTCTATAGCGGCAGCCTGGAGCGCATTGACTTTGGCGAAGAGCGCGAGACCAAGGGGTTCGTTGTGGCCAATGTCAGCCGCGGTCACACCGACTGGCAGCTTTATCCCGTGGCAGCCCGGCGTTTTGTCACCATCCGCGCTGACGTGCGGCAGGAAGCCGATCCGCTGGCAGCGGTTCTGGAGGGTATCCACCAGCAGAACATCACCGATGCCATCGTGCGGCTGATCATCCAGCTCCGCGCCGACCAGGAAGGGCTCGTACACGACGCCCAGGTGCGCAACGCACTCAAAGACGCCTATTTCGTCGCCAGCGTCAGCAAAGAGGTGGAACGTTCCTATCGCCAGCGGTTGGGCAGCGACTGGTCCCAGGACCTCACGCCCGCTGAGCTGCTGTCCCTGTACCTGAAACGCAAAGACACGCCGCCTGAACGGATCGAGGTCTTGCTCCAGTACGCGGACGAGATTCTGCAACCCCCAGAATAACAAGCCAGACCGCCAACCGTGTGGGGGTATGCACCGCTTTGAGCAGGCGCCGACCCTTGCCGGGGAAGAGGCACGATTGGATGGATTTCGACCAAGCTGAGCACCATTATGAGCAACTGAAATCGCAGATGGCCCAGGGCGAGTTGACGCCCGAGGCCTTTCGCGTAAAAGTGGCCAAGATGCTGCTCCGCGATGACCAGGGCGTCTTTTGGATGCTCGATGCGGACGAAGGGATCTGGTACTGCAACCATGGCGACGGTTGGGAGCCGGGCGATCCTCGAGCTGCTCGCCCCCTCGACACAGCCCCCCATAAAACGGCCCCAAGGCACCGCCGAATTTGGGCCCTGGCGGCTGCGTCGCTCGTTGCCCTGTTGATCGGGTTAGGAGGCATCCTCGCCTGGCAACCTTGGGCCACAGACCCCCACGGCGGATCGCCCCAAGCAGACGAGGACCGGGTGCGCGTCTACATCGCTTCTCCGGAACAAGACAGTTCGGTGACACGAGGACACGAAGTGGCCATCGAATCCACCATCAGGGCATTGCCCGATCTGACTCGGGTTCACCATGTGGCGCTGGTGGTAAATGGCGAGATCAAGGATCGGCAGCAGGTGGAAGGGCGAATTCAGCCCGATCAGACGGCCTTACACCTCTCCCAGCCCTGGTTGCCTGCAATTGCCGGCGATTCTCGGATCGCCGTCGTCGCCTTCTCAGCCGACGACGATCCCCTGGGGGTGGCAGCCATTACACTCCACGTCAACGAATCGCCTGGTGCCGTCGCCGCCGAATCAGACTGCACACCGGATGCGACCTTTGTCACCGATGTGACCCTCGCTCCCGGCAGCGTGTTCCCGCCCGGTGCGCGGATGGACAAGGTGTGGCAGGTGCGCAATAGTGGGACCTGCGCCTGGGGCGTGGGCTATGGACTGGCCCTGGTCGAAGGCGACGCCCTGGGGGCACCCAACGTCGTGCCGGTTCCCCCGACCACGGTCGGGCAAAACGCCGACCTGACGGTCACCTTTTGGTCCCCCTCAGAAGCCGGGTCTTTTCGCAGCACATGGCGGCTGCAATCGCCTAACGAGCTGTTCTTTGGCCCCTTGCTGATCCTGGACATCCAGGTAGAGGATTTGGCCGAGGAGAGTTCCCCACCCCAAGCCCCGGTCAACCTCCAAGCCGTGCTCTCCCAAGATGCCAAGGCGGTGCTGCTCACCTGGGACGATCGCGCAGACAACGAAGATGCGTTTCGAATTTATCGAGAAGACATCGAAGCCAGTATTGGGCTAGTGCCGGCCAACGCCCGGCAGTTCATTGACCAAAATGTGAGCTGCGGCAACCGCTACCGCTATCGAGTCATTGCCTTTAATGCGGCCGGTCCTGCCCCTGCAAGCGAGAGCGCCGAGATCCGCATGCCCGCTTGCACATCGACCGATCTGAAACCCCATCTCCACCTCACCATCGTGCCGACGCAGGTGCTCGCCAGCGCTCCCTTTACCATCACCTTTGAGGCCTATCACTCCCCAGATCTCGCCCTGGTCGAGATTCGAGGGCTAGGCACGGGCGATCCGACCCTGGATGCCGTTCAAACCTTTACCTGCACCACCGCTTCCTGTACGGATAGTATCATGAGGATGGCACCCAGCCTCCCCATCACGGGCACAGTAACCGAGCCGCTCACCATGACCCTGGTATTCGAGGGCATTGCCCACGACACGCACGGCCAGGAATCGGATCCGGCCTGGGCCACCGTGATCGTCCACCCCCCGCCCTAAGGATTCGCCCCGCCCCATATCCTGGCGAATCGCCTCGACGCCGCCACCTGGCCCAGGCCGAAGCCTTTCGGGTAATATCCAGGCCATCTGAGCATCTTAATAGTTGGATCGGTGGGCCCACTGCGGCATGTTGCCGCGTGAACCCGGTCCATTTGTTCATTGCAGCACAGATAGGGTATAATCAGAACCCACCCGTTTATCCAGGGGGTCAGCCCTATTTTCTTTTGGGGGGCATCGTACACAGGAGCAACCATGGTCAAGCGTTGGCAATTCTGGCTCGGGGTCGCCGTCAGTGCGGTCTTTCTCTACCTGGCGTTGAGGGGGTTGGATCTGAGCTTGGTATGGCACCATATCAAGACCGGCAACTATTGGTGGCTGATCCCCAGCGTGACCATCTATTTCTTTGGCGTGTGGGCGCGCACCTGGCGCTGGCACTATATGTTGCGGGCCATCAAACCGATCTCGACCGGGCGCCTGTTTCCTGTGGTGTGCATTGGCTACATGGGCAACAACATCTATCCCGCCCGCATCGGTGAGCTACTCCGAGCCTACGTGCTCAAGCGCAAAGAAGGGGTGACGATTGGCGCCAGCCTGGCGACGATCCTGGTGGAGCGGATCTTTGATGGTGTGGTGATGCTCCTGTTCGTCTTTGTGACCCTACCCCTGGTGCCAGCCATACCGGGCAACTGGCGACAGTTTGTCATCGTCTTTAGCCTGCTTTTCTTTGGCGCGCTGGGAGTCTTTTTCGTGCTGGCGGCCTCACCCCGTAGGGCCCAGTCCTTTTACAATGCCGTCATCGACCGCTTGGTTCCAAAGCGCTTTCGGGAGCCCATTCGGGGCTTTGCCGACCGCTTTATGGAAGGGCTCTACTTTTTGCGCAGCGGGCGCGATGTAGCCATGATCTTTTTCACCTCGGTGGTGGTATGGTTGGCCGAGACGGGCAAATACTGGTTCGTGATGCACGCTTTTGACTTTGAGGTCTCGTTCTTTGTCCTGATGTTGATGAATGGCGTCGTCAACCTGTTCACCACCATCCCCTCAGCGCCCGGCTACGTGGGCACGTTTGACGAGCCGGGGATCGAGATCCTCAAGGCCTTTGGCGTCAACGCCAATATTGCCGGAGCGTACACCCTGGTGCTCCACGCGGCCCTTTGGCTGCCAATTACGTTGCTGGGTGCGTTTTATATGTGGCGCGAAAGCATATCGTGGCGCGACCTGGGGGAGGCCGCCAAAATGCGCCAAGAGGAACCTCAAAACCCGTAAAGGCCGCTCACCCCCCCACAACCGGCAAAAAGAGATAGATCCGATCGCCATCCAGCAAGGGCGTGGTCGCTGCATCCTGCCAGGATACAGGCCGGGAGTTGACAAACAGGGAATAGAGGGGATGGCTGTGGAGGGCCTGCAAGCCCTTACCCCTCAGTCCATCGTCGAACTCGGGGTAGCGCTCGCCAAGCTGCCGGAGAACCTCCTCGACGCTCGCCCCCTCCTCTACCGAGAGAATGACCTTGGTCTCGCCAATCACGCGAGAAAGGGGCGCGCCAAGTTTGACCGTAACCTTCATGCGTTTCTTTTCTCCGTTCTGAGGCAACGGCAATGCTCCACCCTTCCGATCCACCTCGGAGCGGATGGCTGCCACACAACCTTCCGCATCGGTCTCTATCTGTTGGGACGCAAGCCGCAGCGTCTGGACGGGGCCGCATGCTTCGGGGGCAACGTTCATGGCGACGAGCCCGTCACGGCAGGGGATAGCCAGATCGACCACATAGTCGACGCCGGACTCTCGCACGGGGAACTGTCGCTCGGGGCTCAGCCCCGACTCGCGCAGCGCGTGGTATAGTCGATCGACAAACTCGTCCCCCTCCACAAACAGATCGTTGACCTCCTCTGCCGTCTCAAAGCGATCCCAGGTAGTGTGGATAAAGCTGATGCGTCGCCAGCGCAAGCTGGGGATGGGCGGATCGCGCCTTTGCAGGGGACCCAACTGGAGTTTGTAGTAAGGATCTCCGGCGCGAGGGTGGTCGGGATCCTCAGGCAAAAGGTCGCGACGGGTCACCAGCTCGTGACCCAGATTGCGAGCGTAATAGTGGATGGCCCACTTTTGCTCTCGGAAGGCTGCCGTAAAGTAAAAGGCCACATACTCGGAATACACCCCCCGGCTCACCCGGGCTTGGGGCAGGCGATACCAGCCCTGGTCGCGGGCGATTTCGAGATCCTGAGGGCGATTCATGACCGCCACGAGCACTCTGTCTTCCGGATGCATGAGGTGATTATACACCAAACGCGGGGGATTGTCTATCTGGTGTTTGATACAATGTTGGGGTATAATAGCCAGAGTAGAGGAGAAACCCGGTGAGAGAGAAGGTCATCACAGTAGTGGCGATCCTGCTGGCGATTGTCGGTTGGTGGGGTGTCTTCCTGTTGACGGGACAGGTCAAGCCCAGTCAGCCGGGCGCCCAGCCCTTCTTTTTTGCGCTGCTGTTCTTGGCCCTCACCGGCACCCTGACCCCGCCCATTTCGTTTCTCAACCGAAGGTTTGCCCCCCATTCGATCAAGCGGGACCCGTTGCGGTTCCTGCGCCAAAGCGCCTGGGTGGCCTTGTGTCTTTCGGCGTGGGTGTGGCTGCAAATGCATCGAGCCTTTAACCTGGGCTTTGCGCTGGTGATCGCCCTGATGTTCGTCGCCATTGAGGTGCTTTTATCCAGGACGCGAAGCGAGGCCTGATTCAGCGACCACACCGGGCGGGAACAACGAGAGCGCCTGTTCAGGAAATGACAGAGGGAGTGAATGGGAATGCAGCAGGAGTTGCGCAAGCTGCCCAGCGTAGACCGGTTGCTTCAGGAGCCATCGGTAGCAGTCCTGTCGGCGCAGTGGGGACACGACCTGACCGTGAATGCGGTGCGCCAAACGCTGGAGCAGACCCGGCAGGCCATCCAACAAGGGGATGTGTGCCCTTCCCCCCAAGATTTGGCGCATACGGTGGGGGAGACCCTGGCGCGCCACCTCAGGCCCACGCTGTGCCCGGCCATCAATGCCACCGGCGTAGTGATCCACACCAACCTGGGACGCGCACCCCTCAGCGCTGATGCCCGGGCCGCCATGAACGCCGTAGCCCTGGGCTACTCTAATCTAGAGTACGACCTGGAGGCCGGGAAGCGGGGGTCCCGCTACGTTCACGCCGAAGAACTCCTCTGCCGGTTAACGGGCGCCGAGGCGGCCCTGGTCGTCAACAACAACGCGGCCGCCGTCTTGTTGATCCTCATGTGTTTTGCCCAGGGGCGCGAGGTCATCCTCTCGCGGGGTCAGTTGGTGGAGATCGGAGGGGGGTTCCGAATTCCCGATGTCATGGCCCAAAGCGGCGCGACCCTGGTCGAGGTGGGCACCACCAACCGCACCTACATCCGCGATTTCGACGCAGCGATTTCCGAGGCCACCGAAGCTTTGATGCGAGTGCATCGCAGCAATTTCCATCTGACCGGGTTTGTAACCGAGCCGGATCTGGGCGAAATGGTATCCCTGGCAGACGCGCGGGGCGTTTTGCTCTTTGACGATCTGGGCAGCGGCACGCTCCTGGATACAGCGCCCTACGGCCTGACCCACGAACCGACCATTCAGGAGAGCGTGGCAGCCGGGGTATCGCTGGTGACCTGCAGCGGCGACAAGTTGTTGGGCGGCCCCCAAGCGGGATTGATCCTGGGGCGCGCCGACCTCATCGCCCGGCTCAAACGCTTTCCCCTGACCCGCGCCCTCCGCGTCGACAAGATCACACTGGCCGGACTCCAAGCAACGCTGCGCCACTATCTGCTGGGTGAGGCGACCGAAAAGGTGCCCGTCTGGCGGATGATCGCCTATGAAGAGGAGCAGATCCGGCGACGGGCCCGAACCTGGGTGCGCAAGCTTCAGAACCTGGATCTAAAAGTCCACAGCCTTCCCGGTCGCTCGACCGTTGGCGGAGGCAGCCTGCCGGGCGAGACATTGCCGACGCACCTGGTGGCGCTGGATGTGGCCTCGCCCGATGCGGTGGCGGCCCGCTTGCGGGCGGGCGATCCGCCGGTTATCACCCGCATTGAGGGCGACTGCCTGGTCCTCGATCCTCGCACGGTACTTCCCGAGCAGGAAGCCGCGCTCTTGGTACGGATCGCAGAGGCCGTGAGCTAATGCTCCTCCCATGGGTGGCCCATGGCGACCGACCGTACCCATCTGAGGTGCAGGCGAGTCCGTGTCTGTAGAATCCTCCGATCGAGGCGCCGCCGACAAGACGCAGATCGCCCGGGCTGCAGGCCTGGTGATGGCCCTGTTCGTCGTCAGTCGCGCCTTGGGCCTGCTCCGAGAGATGGTCATCAGCCACCAGTTCGGCACGGGCGGCGAACTCGATGCCTATCTGGCGGCTTTTCGCCTGCCCGATCTTCTCTTTCAGTTGGTCGCCGGGGGCGCCTTGGCCTCGGCCTTTATCCCCACCTTTGCCGGTTACCTGGCCCGTGATGACAAGCGCGGCGCCTGGCGACTGGCCAGCGCCGTCATCAACTGGGTCCTGATTCTCACCTCGCTTCTTGCCCTCGCGGCCGCCCTCCTGGCGCCGTGGTTGGTGCGAGCTGTGATCGCGCCCGGTTTTGATCCCCCTCGTCAGGCGCTGACCGTGAGCCTGATGCGTTTGATGCTCCTCACACCCGCCATCTTTGGCGTGAGCGGCGTGGTCATGGGCATCCTCAACGCCCGGCAGCATTTTCTTCTGCCTGCCCTGGCGCCGATCCTGTACAACCTGGGCATCATCGGTGGGGCGATCCTCCTGGCCCCCAGCCAGGGGGTGTACGGGTTGGCCATCGGCGTGGTGGTGGGGGCCGTGGCCCACCTGGCCATTCAGGTGCCGGGCCTGGCCGCTCACAAGCTGCGGTATTCGCCCACTTTGGGCTTAAGCGATCGAGGCGTGCGCGAGGTAGGGCGCTTGATGGTGCCGCGAATGGTCGGTCTGGCGGCGGTCCAACTCAATTTCCTGGTGAACACGATCCTGGCTTCGGGGCTGGCTGTGGGCAGCCTCTCTGCCCTGAATTACGCCTGGTTGCTCATGCTCCTCCCCCAAGGTGTGTTTGCCCAGGCAGTGGCCACTGCGGCCTTTCCCACCCTTTCGGCCCAGTCAGCCAAAGGGCAATGGGAAGAGATGCGCAGTACCCTCTCGGCGACCCTCCGCGCGGTCCTCTACCTGGCCCTGCCCGCCACGGTGGGCCTGATCGTATTGCGGATGCCGTTGGTGCAATTGATCTTTGAACGTGGGGCCTTTTCCTCGGCGTCTACTCAAATGGTCGCCTGGGCGCTGGCCCTGTATGCCCTGGGGCTGCCCGCCCACTCGGTGTTGGAAATTGTGGTGCGCGCCTTTTACGCACTACACGACACCAAAACCCCGGTGCTCGTGGGCATTGCATCCATGGGGCTCAATGTCCTTCTGAGCCTGGGCTTCATCCAAGTGTTTGATTGGTTGGGCTGGCTGCCTCTGGGCGGCCTGGCCCTCAGCAATTCACTGGCCACGACACTGGAGATGGCGGTATTGGTGGGCCTGGCGCGCAAGCGGCTCGGCGGCCTCGAGGGACGTCGCCTGGCCCAATCCATCGCCCGGATCGGAGTGGCGGCCGCCGTGATGGGGGTTCTACTATCCCTATTCCTGACGCTTGTGGAGGGGCGCAGTGCGTGGTTGGTGGCCGGGCTGGCCATTGGCATCGGACTGGCCACCTATGGGCTGGTAAGCCTGGGGCTGGGCGCATCAGAACCCCAGGCGGTGTGGGCCATGTGGCGATCGCGGCGGCGTAGTTGAGCCAACTCTTGCAGTGAGACCACACGAAAAAACAGGGAGTGGCGCAACACCACTCCCTGTTTGGTAGAACCGTTGGTTGGAAGGGAACTAGAGCCCCATGAGTTCCAGCCCCATTCCCAAATCGGGAAGTTGCTCTTCCTCTTCTTCCTTGCCAAAGTGGAGGGATTCCGCTTCTTCATCCAGCACTTCGACGGACAGGCCGAGCGACTGGAGTTCCTTGACCAGCACGCGGAATCCTTCGGGCACCCCAGGCTCGACAATCTCTTCGCCCTTGACGATGGCTTCGTAGGTCTTGGTCCGGCCGGTCACATCGTCCGATTTGACCGTCAACATCTCCTGCAAGATGTGGGCCGCGCCATAGGCCTCCAGGGCCCAGACCTCCATCTCGCCGAACCGCTGACCGCCGAACTGAGCCTTGCCGCCGAGGGGCTGCTGAGTGACCAGCGAGTAGGGGCCTGTCGAGCGGGCATGCACCTTGTCGTCCACCAGGTGGGCCAGCTTCATCATCGAAAGGACGCCAACCGTCACCGATTGGTCCAAAGGCTCGCCGGTTTTGGCATCGTATAGGATGACCTTGCCGGTGACAGGCATGGGTTCCCCGGTTTGGGAGCTGACCTTTAACGCAGTAACCTGAATCTCTTCGTCTGTCTCTGGATTGCGGGATAGTTCCGCAGGCCAGGGCAAGCCCCGAGATTCGAGTTGTTCCTGCATGAACAGGATCCACTCGCGCAAGCAGATGATTCGGGCTCGCTCGCGACGCTTGATGCGCTGGCGCATCGGATAGGGTTCGAGAGAGAAGGAAATGAGCTGTTCCGGTTCATAACCGCGTGCTTGCAGCCATTCCTTCAAAACGGCCTGCCGGGCATAGCTGGGCTCTCGGACCAATCGCTCTTCGTCATAGTCCATACCGCTCAACTGATCCAGCAGGAACCAACTCAGGAGTTCCTCATCGATCATTTCCTCAGTGTCAAATTCCTGCTCGCGAGCCCATTCCCACATTCGATCGTTGAACTCGTTCCAGGCCCGGTCCGAAAGCCAGGCCCGGGCAAGCTCGGCCTGAATCTCGAGTTCATCCGCCCCGTCAAAGACGGGCGAGACGGTCTTGAAGCCCATCCGCTGCGCAGCCCAACCCAGGTGGGTTTCCAGAATCTGACCGATGTTCATGCGGGCCGGAACACCCAGGGGATTCAAGATCAGCTCGACGGGCGTGCCGTCGGCCAGGAACGGCATGTCCTCGACGGGGACGATCTGGCTGATGACACCCTTGTTGCCGTGGCGACCGGCCATCTTGTCGCCTTCGGTGATCTTGCGACGTTGAGCAGCCATGACCCGCACGGTCCGTTCCACGCCGGTTTTCATGTCTCGATGTTCGTCGCGAGAGAACTCTTTGACGTCGACCACAATGCCATGCTCACCGTGGGGCAGCCGCAGACTCGAGTCCTTGACCTCTCGAGCCTTTTCCCCAAAGATAGCGCGGAGGAGCTTTTCTTCGGGGGTCAGTTCAGTTTCACCCTTGGGCGTGATCTTGCCGACGAGGATGTCGCCAGGACCTACCTCGGCACCAACGCGAATAACGCCGGTTTCGTCCAGGTCTTTCAGTGCTTCCTCGCCCACGTTGGGAATATCGCGGGTGATCTCTTCCGGCCCCAGCTTGGTATCTCGGGCTTCTACTTCGTGCTTTTCGATGTGGATCGAGGTGAACTTGTCGTCGCGGACGACCTGCTCGCTGACCAACACCGCATCTTCGTAATTGCCGCCCTCCCAACTCAAGAAGGCGACCAGGACATTCTGCCCCAGCGCCAGCTCTCCCATTTCGGTAGAAGACGAATCGGCCAACACCTGGCCCTTTTCCACTCGTTCGCCTTTGTGTACAATGGGCCTTTGGTCCAGGCATGTGCTCTGGTTCGAGCGTTGGAAGCGGCGCATCTTGTAGGTTCGGCGCCCATTCTCGCCCTGAACGGTGATGGCGCTGCCCGTCACGCTGATCACCTCGCCGGCTTCTTCGGCGAGCAGGATCTGCCCTGAATCGGCAGCCACCTGCGATTCGATGCCGGTGCCCACCAGGGGAGCGTCGGGCTGGACCAGCGGCACTGCCTGGCGCTGCATGTTCGAGCCCATCAGAGCGCGGTTGGCATCGTCGTGTTCCAGGAAGGGGATGAGGGCCGCCGTGACGCCGACGATCTGCTTGGGCGACACGTCCATATAGTCGACCTTGGCAACCGACTCCTCGAGGAACTCTTGCATGCGGCGCACCGAGACCCGGTCGTTGACAAACTGTCCTTCCTCATCCAGTTCGGCGTTGGCCTGGGCGATGGTAAACTTGTC
The DNA here is from genome assembly GCA_964575225.1 of uncultured Anaerolineaceae bacterium. GTDB lineage: Bacteria > Chloroflexota > Anaerolineae > JAAYZQ01 > JAAYZQ01 > CAZNQW01. The sequence goes on from CAZNQW010000007.1 coordinate 11,158, forward strand.
CTCTTCGTCGGCCGAAAGGTAGGTAATTTCGTCGGTAGCCATGGGCCGAATTTTGATCTCGGGCACCTGGGAAAACATGGACTCGAGTCGTTCGGCGGTCGGTTCACCGATGCGCTGGTTGACCTGGGCGATCACCTCACCCGTCTCTGGATCCACGATCTGCTCGTTGATGGTCTTGCCCAGCACGTGCTCTTTGTGGTTGGGCACCGAGTGGATCACCTTGCGATAAGGCGTTTCGATGAAACCAAAATCGTTGATGCGTGCATAGGTACCCAGAGAGCCGATGAGGCCAATGTTGGGGCCTTCGGGCGTCTCGATGGGGCAGATACGACCATAGTGGGAGTGGTGCACGTCGCGCACATCAAACCCTGCGCGCTCTCGCCGCAGGCCTCCCGGGCCCAGGGCGCTCAGACGCCGCTTGTGGGTCAGCTCGTCTAGGGGGTTGGTCTGCTGCATGAACTGGGAAAGCTGGCTACCGCCAAAGAACTCGCGCGTGGCGGCGACCACCGGTCGCACGTTAATCAGCGAGATGGGCGTCATTTGCTCCGGCTCGCGGATGCTCATGCGCTCGCGGACCACCCGTTCCATGCGCAGCAGGCCGATCCGCAACTGGTTCTGGATCAGCTCGCCCATCGTCTTGACGCGTCGGTTGCCCAGGTGGTCGATGTCGTCGGCTCCTTCGATGCCGTTGTTCACCTGGATAATGTGTTCGACGACTCGCACCAGATCCTCGGGCGTGAGGGTCCGCTTTTCCAGGGGGATGTCCAACCCCAGGCGCTTGTTGAGTTTATAGCGACCCACACGCGCCAGGTCATAGCGGCGCGGCGAGAACAACAGCGACTCCATAAAGCTCTCGGCATTGTCCTTGGTCGGAGGATCGCCAGGACGGAGCTTTTTGTAGAACTCGAGGAGCGCTTCTTCTGTCGTCTTGGTGTTATCCCGCTCGATGGTGGCTTCGATGTAGGGATGGTCGGGCATGGTGTCCGCTTTTTCAAAGAGCTTGTGCAGCTCCTCATCGCTGCCATAGCCCACCGCCCGCAGCAGAATCGTCACCGGCAGCTTGCGCTTGCGGTCGACCTTGACCGAAATCACATCGCGCTTGGAGGACTCGAATTCGAGCCACGCCCCCCGGTTGGGGATCAGCTTGGCCATGCACAGCTCGCGGCCGGTGATCCGGTCTTCTTCCACGGTAAAATAGACACCGGGCGAACGGATCAACTGGCTGACGACGACGCGCTCGGCCCCGTTGATGATAAAGGTCCCGTTCTCGGTCATCAACGGGAAATCGCCCATGAATACTTCCTGGGTAGTCCACTCGTCGCTTTCCTTATTCCACAGGGCCACACGGACGTACAACGGCGCCGCATAGGTGACGTCGCGATCGAGGCAGTCTTGCTGTTCGTATTTGGGCTCCTCGAACCGGTAATCGAGGCCCAGCTTTTCGTTCATCTCCTCATTGAGTCCTGGAAAATGCAACTCCAGGTTGCTGTTAAAGCTTTCGATTGGTGAGATCTCGTCAAATAACTCGCGCAACCCCTCGGCCTGAAACTGCCGATACGATTGCAACTGAACCTCGATCAGGTTGGGCAACGCCAGCACATCAGGGATGCGCGCATACGACTTTCGTCGCACTTGATTGGGCATTCGTCTCACTCCTTGGCAATTAATCAGGTGAAGGCCTTGTGGCTCTACCTTACGTCGCTCTTCTCGTTACGTCTTTAGAAAAATGGGGAAAGAAGCCTCAAGCCTTTGAGGAAAAATCGGCCCACCGATCCTGCTGTCGTACTCGTTTGAAAGACGCATAAAAACACTCACGGTTCTGTCCGCAACCGCGAATGCACATTATATCCATCATCGATTTCTTTGTCAAATTGATGCATGGTTATGGCGGCAAGAAGTGCATTCAGGCTTGCTGGTAGCCTGGCGCCTTGGCGTGCGACCTTGCCCGCGGCGGAGAGAGACCGGTTCCAGGATGCGGGCGCAGACGTTTGACACCCCCTGGCTCCTGGGGTACAATGGATGAGGCCACTCGGTTGAGACCTGTTTCTTACGGAGGCTGCCCATGATCCCAGTCGACGCCAGCGGTGAGGCCCACAGGGACACCTATAGCCCGACCATCCGCGAGATGCCCAGCAGCGAGCGGCCCCGCGAACGGCTGTTGCGTTATGGGGCCCAAGCCCTCTCGACCAGCGAGCTGTTGGCCATCATTCTGCGCACGGGCACGCCCAACGAAAATGTCCTTCGCCTGTCCCAACGCCTTCTGGTGAGGTTCGGGGGGCTGGCAGGTCTGGCCCGAGCCAGCGCCACAGAGCTGATCGCCGAGAAGGCGCTAGGCCCGGCCAAGGCGGCCCAACTCAAGGCATCGCTGGAATTGGGGCGGCGTCTTTTGGTCGAACAGCCTGAAGAGCGCCCTCAGGTTCGCTCGCCGGCCGATGCCGCCAACCTGGTCATGTCAGAGATGAGCATGTTGGAACAGGAACATCTGGTGGTGCTGTTGCTGGATACCAAAAATCGAGTTCTGACCCAGTCTACCGTCTACAAAGGGTCTCTCAACACCAGTCTGATTCGTGTGGGCGAGCTTTTCCGAGAGGCGATCCGAGCCAACTGCGCCTCTCTGATCGTGATCCACAATCATCCATCGGGAGATCCCACCCCCAGCCCTGAGGACGTGGCCATCACCCGCCAGATTGTCCAGGCGGGCAAGTTGCTGGACATCGAAGTGCTCGATCATCTGATTATCGGCTTGCAGCGGTTTGTCAGCCTCAAGGAGCGAGGGCTAGGATTTGACACGTGACCGCGGCCTGTTGGCCGTGGAGAGATGGCTGAGGTACGATAAGGAAAGACCATGAATTCCCATCGTGATCTGCTTGTGGCCAACCTATTGGCGCTGGCGATCGTGCTCGGCGCTGTGCTCGTCGGGTGGCATGAGGCTGCCGCCTTTGGCCTGGCGGTTTTGGTCGTGCTCGATCTGTTTGTATGGCTGCGAGCACGGCTGGTGCGCTCCGAAGCCGACCAAGAGCCGCAGGAGGACGAGGGCAACGATCCCTGAATGAATGCGCAGGTTCAACGTCACGAACAAGTGCACAGGGGGTAGGAGCTTGGCTTGGATAAACGGCCCAGAACCCGGGCGCAAGCCTTTATCAAATCCGTCTTTGGGAGGGTATCTTGACAGAAATGAATGGGGGATGGCCCGAGATTCGCTACGAACAAGCCCTGGCTGCGTATGAGGCCGGTCAAAAGCTACACATGGGCGACCGGGTATTGCTCGTGCGTCCGGTCTTGCAGCAGGAAGACCCGGGCACGGTGCTGTGGATCACCGATCAGCGAACGCGCGGCGAACACGGCCTTTTGTTGTACCCCGACGGGCGCGTAGAAGCCAAGTAGTTCGGCCAGGACGCCCCCGATCCTGCGGCCGCCTCGTCAGAAAGCTGTCGGTTTTCCGTCGGTTGGGGCCTTTGCACCCCCAAGTTGAGTGTGATACAATATGCCCAAGAGGTTCTTGCACGGCTCGCGATCGGAGGCAGTTCACCCTACCTGCGTGGGCTCGATAGCCAGGTGCAGGGCAAGGGGCACGCCCTGGAGTAGGCAGTCACGTGTGAAACGCCGGGGCCTGAAAGAAACCAGGCGCCGGCGGGAGGAAGAGACATGCGCGATTTGATCCGCCAGATCGTAGAGGGATACAAGGCGCTCAAACTCGAAGAACAATCCGAAGGGTTTGTGATGTTCACCGGGCAGGAACCCGACACCCATCATCGGGTCTGGATAAAGATCCTGCCCCGGCTATTGACCCAGGATCCGAGGGTGACACAGCGTGTGGCGGCCCTCTCTCAGGCCATCCGACAACTGAACCACCCCAACATTTTGGCCGTGCGCAAGGTGGGCGAACAGGGAGGCCTGCCCTATGTGATCACCCGGGCCCTGGAGCAAGCCCAACCCCTCGCCGCCAAACTGAACCAGCCCTGGGCCGTGGATACGGCGGCCGATATTGTGATGCAAGTGGGGCAGGCGCTGGAACATGCCCACGCCAAAGGGCTGGTGCACGGCGCCCTGAGCCCTGACAACATCGTGGTGGAGGACTCGGGTCGGGTGCAGGTGGCCGACTTTGGCCTGGCCGAACTGCAAGACCTGGCCGGCGTCCACGTTCGAGAGGCGGTCTCGCCCTACCTGGCCCCCGAGCGACAAGCTGGCGCCCAAGGCGATGGCCGCTCCGATCTCTATTCTCTGGCGGCGATCTTGTACAGCATCCTGGCTCAAAGAAATCCCCAGGTGGTGCGCGGGCAGATCCTGCCTCCCAGCCGCTTTAACCCCGACGTCCCGCAGGCGATGGATGCTGTGGTGATCAAGGCCCTGGCTCCCAACCCGGCCGATCGCTACCCCGACGTCAAATCCTTCCTGGCTGCCCTGGGCGCCGTGACCCTGATGCCCAGGATCCAACAGGCGCCACCCGAACCGTCAGGCCTCACCTGCTCCAAGTGCGGGACCGCGGGGCAGAGCGGGCGGTTCTGTCGCAAATGTGGGGCCCGGTTGGATCCCATTCCCGCCCGCGCACCTGCCAAACCCAAAGGCTCTATCCTGGACGAGCCGATCCAACAGACCCGTGTGGACGTGGGCCGGATCGAGGTGGGCAAAGGCGTCGAGATCCACGACACGATCATTGCCGAGCCGGTCACGACCATAGCCAGCCATTTGGAGAGTGAATTCCCCGAACCGCTGGACATGCCCCGTCTGGATGCCGCAGAGATGTGGTCCAAACTGAGCGCTCAGGTCGTGATTCCCATGCCCGAGCCCTTGCCCATGCCTGACATTGATTGGGCAGAGATGGCCCCGCCCATGCCCGAGGTGCCCACCTTCACGAGCTTTGCCGATCAGGGAGAGGACGATTGATCCACCTTGACGATCTCCTTGCGGCAACGGGTGGTGTGGTCCATGGCCCGGTATTCGCCGATACCTTTTCTGACTTTTGCTACGATACCCGCCTGCTGAATCCGGGCGAGCTTTTCCTGGCTGTAGTAACCGATACCGGCGACGGCCACGACTATGTGCAGGACGCCGTGGCCAATGGGGTTTCGGGTGTTCTATGCCAGCGCCCTTTCGATCTGGCTGCTGAGGGCATCACCTGTGTGGTCGTAGACGACAGCCGCGAGGCTCTACAAAGCTGGGCCCGCCACATTCTGGCCAAACAAAATCCGCTAGTCGTGGGAATCACCGGCTCGACGGGCAAAACCACCACCAAGGAACTTGCTGCCGCCGTGCTTGCCACCCACCACGCTGTGTTTCGCAACTATGGCAATTACAACGACCGCTATGGGCTGCCCATTTCCCTGGGTCGCCTGCAACCCGACCATCGGGTCGCGGTGCTGGAGATGGCTTGCGATGCCGTCAACGAAATCCGCGACCTGGCAGCACTCACCCGGCCCCGCCTTGGAGTGGTCACGGCGGTCAACGAAACCCACCTCACCTACCTGGGCTCGCTAGACGCCATTGCCGAGGAAAAAGGGCGGCTGGTCGAAGCCCTGCCTGCCGCGGAAGATGGGGGCATTGCCATCCTCAACTACGACGATCCCCGTGTCCGCCAGATGGCCGGGCGCACGCGCGCCCGGGTGGTCACCTATGGCACGGACCCCAACGCCGACCTGGTGGCCGGATCTATCGAGACCAACATGGAGGGGATCTCTTTTACCGTATTTGTCAAAGAATTCTTTCCCCTGCCCAGGCCGCGCGGGACCCGCAAGCTGCGGATTCAGTTGCCCCTTTTGGGGCGTCACAACGTCTATGCGGCACTGGCGGCTGTGGCGGTGGGCCTATCGATGGACGTGCCTTTGCCCGATGCTTTGGCAGCTTTGGCAGCCTTTCAGCCTCTGCCCGGGAGATTGCGCCTGCTGGAGGGAAGGGACGGCTGTCGGATTCTGGACGACACCTTTAACGCCAGCCTGGCTTCGACGCTGGCAGCGTTAGAGGCGCTGGCCCTGTTCCATGCCCGCCGGATCGTGGTGTTGGGCGATGTGCTGGACCCTACGACCGATCATGCGCCCAAACAGGGGAGCTTTGAGGCCGATGCGTATCGACAGATCGGGCGGCGAGTGGCCCAGGTGGCCGACTTTCTGGTGGTCCAGGGAGAAGGCGCCCGCCAGATCGCCGAGCAGGCCCAGGGGGACGGCCTGGCGCCGGAAAGAACCCTCGTGACCTATACGGCCAAAGACACGTTGCGAGGCCTGGCCGATCGGTTGCAGCCGGGCGACACTGTGCTGGTAAAGGGCAGCGTGGACGCCCGGATGGAACAGGTCGTGGCGGGCCTATTGGCCGAACCCCAGCGCGCTACGGAATGGTTGGTGCGGCAGACCGAGGGATGGCGCAAGGTACGCCTGCTCCACCGGGGCCGGCCCACCTGGCTGGAGGTCGACCTGGAAGCCATCGCCCACAACGTGCGGCAGGTCGTAGATAGGGTGGGGCCCAAGGTGGCTGTGTTGGCGGTGCTCAAGGCCGACGGCTATGGTCACGGCGCCCTCCGGGTGGCTCGCACGGCGTTGAACAACGGCGCCCGGTATCTGGGCGTGGCCAGCATCAACGAGGGAGCCATGCTCCGTCAGGCAGGCATCACGGCCCCGATCCTGGTTCTGGGGTACACACCCGCCTGGCAAGCCCGCGAACTGGTGCTGAACGACCTGACGGCCACCATCTTTAATCTCGAGGTGAGCCAGGCCTTGTGCCGGGCCGCCCGCGAGTTGAGCCGCCGCGTCCGGGTGCACGTCAAGGTCGACACGGGCATGGGTCGACTGGGGCTGCTGCCCGACGAGGTCCTGCCTTTTGTCCAAGAGTTGGACGCACTGCCTGAATTGGACATGGAGGGGCTCTTTACCCATTTTTCGGTGGCCGATGCCGACGCCGATTATACCCGCTGGCAGATTCAGCGGTTCCGCCAGGTGGTAGAGGAATTGACGTCTGCCGGGCTCCAGATTCCGCTGATCCACGCAGCCAACTCGGCGGCCACCCTCAGTTTGCCCGAAAGCCATTTCAACATGGTGCGGCTGGGCATCGCCATGTACGGGCTGCATCCCTCTCCCCAGGTATCCTGCCCCGGCGGGTTCCGCCCGGCCTTGAGCTTTAAAACCCAGGTGGCACAGGTCAAGACGCTGCCGCCGCACAGCTTTGTCAGCTATGGCAATACCTACGAGACCACCGGCGAGCAGCGCATCGCCGTGATCCCGGTGGGCTATGCCGATGGCTTTCGTCGCGCGCCGCGCCACTGGGGATACGTCCTCGTCCGCGGCCGGCGAGCCCCTATCGTGGGCCGGGTCTGCATGGACCAAACCATGATCGACGTTACAGCAATTCCCGAGGTGCGCCAGGGAGATGAAGTGGTCCTCATTGGCGCCCAGGGGGATGAAACGATCACCGCCGAGGATGTGGCCGAGCGATTGGGGACGATCAACTATGAGGTGGTCAGCGAAATTCTGGCCCGCGTACCCCGTGTAGTGTAACCGGGGGACCGACCAAACCGCGACCGGCGAAATGCGCCGCGTCTTGGACCATGCCCCGAGAGTCCTGTACAGGAACAACGCCAAAAAAGACTGCGCCAATCCAGCGCGCAGCCTTTTTGCGCACGAAACGAATTGCTTCAGGCGAAAGGGGTTGTCTTGGCCTCCTCACGCCGTTGTCCGGCGTCAAGAGGTTCGTATATCAATGCCTAGACCTTGTCTTCCGATTCGGCCTTCTCTTCGATCTGTGCCGGGGTTTCGTCTTCTTTGACGGCCTTCTTAAAGCCGCTGATCGCTTTGCCCAGCGCGGGGCCGACATCAGCCACCTTGCCCACGCCAAAGATCAGGACGACGATCACCATGATAATTAGAATTTCGGGCCAACCAAAACTAGCCATCTTTTTTACTCCTCACGCACTAAATATGTTCTACGTTTCTGAATCGGCATCGAACATGCGATTCCATCGGTGCGAATCCTCAAGGGCCTGTGATAGGTCCCGACGGATCAACGCTTGGATAAACGGCAGATCCTGCGGATCGACCAGAATCCTCTGACTGACGGCCAAAGCCTGTTGGGCGCGGCGTTCATCGGCGGCCAACAGGAACCACTCGCTGACGAGTTCCACACGATTGCTAAAAACCTGCCGCACTGCGACATCGGCAAACAACTCGCCGGCCACTCGCCGGACCATGACATTGCGGCTCCAGGTGGAGCGCTGGATCGACTTTTGCGAGAGTTCAAAGGCGCTCGTACCCCGCAACGTCCAGGATGAGAACGCCGGATGGTCCAGCAAGCGGTCAGAGTCGGCGAGCAACTCATCGCCATCGGACGGCAAGGCGGGCAATGCCCGCAGCGGGAGGGCATCCGCCCCCGACGCTTCCCAGAGCCAGGGAGACTGCAAGCGCAACGAAGCCGCTACCGGAATCTGTGTCTCCCAATTCTGTGCCAGCGCATCCCTCACCATCCGGCGACCCACGTCAAACGGGATCTCTACCATCAGCACGGCCCCCGAACCATCCGGCAGAGCGATGTCGTGGAGGTGACCGAGGGGCCTGGACGGAGGGAGAATCTGTGTCGGCACCTGGCCGTGTCCTGCCGTTTCCACTGCGCCAAACCGGTCGTTTAAAAGGACATTCAAAAAGCGCGCCAGCGTGCCCCCCTGCTGCTCCAGGATGAACCATACACTCTGCTGTCCCAATCCGTCGGTTGGACTGAGAAGTGCGCGCCACTCGGGTGCGGGCGGGCGCTGATCCGGAATGGCGACCCGGCTGAATCGCAATCTGCGGAGCGCTCGCTCGGCTACGGAACGCAGCTCGGGCTGGACAATGGGCCCCAAGGTCTGCAGGGCATGGGCCGCTTCGGGAAAGCGAAGGGTGCCCAAAACCTGGAGTGCCTCTTGGACGATTTCGCTACGAACATCCTGGGCCATCATGCGCAGGATGTCAATCAACACCGGGGCCTGGCGGGTATCCTCTGCCGCCAGGGCCCTCTGCTTCAAGGTCCACACCAGGCCCAGCACCGTGTCGGGTTCCTGCTGATCCAACTGTTGCACCAGGTCCAGTTGCAGAGAGGGGTCGCCATTGGGTTGAACCAGTATCTCATCCAGCAAGGCCACGAGGTCCAACTCGTTCCCCCCCAGATCGAAGGGCATGAGATCCTCGGCTTCCTCTCCCAAAAATCGCTCCAGGATGGTCACCGCGGCCAACCGCTCCTCGTGGGTTCGATGGGGCTGGAGGATGGCCTGTCGCAGGGCCATGCTCATGATCTCCGGGTCGAGATAGGCCGCCACCAGGCCAAGGGCTGGCAGGAGGGTTGGGTCTACCAGGTGATTCATGATGACCGGGACAACGTCCGTTCCCAATGAGGCTATCGCCCAAGCCCGTCTTTGGAACTCGCGCTCGGAACCGGCGGCAAGCATCTCGCGCAAGTCAGCCTCGATTTGCCGCCGTTCCAGCAATTTGGTAATGATCTTGGGAGAAGTGAGCATAGACACTTACCGCCCTTCCTCCCGGCGCGCAGGCATTATAACACAGGTCATCATGGGCTACAAACGGACGGTTTCGTTGGTCTCAAGGGCAACGCCTCCGACAGGCTCACTGCCTACTCCTGCCGGCAGATTCCATCTCTACCGCTTCCTCTTCTCCCACCTCGACGGGGGTAAAGGTGTCGATGTCCGTCAGTCTGTCAGTGTACAAGACGCCATCCAGGTGGTCGATCTCGTGCTGAAAAACGCGAGCCAGGTATCCTTCGGCCTTCAGGCGAACGGGCCGCCCTTTCTCGTTCAACCCAATGACCGTGACCTGATCGTGGCGGGCTACCTCACCCACGTACCCAGGGATGGAGAGACAGCCCTCGTACCCGATCTGCTCGCCGTGGCCTTTGACGATCTCGGGATTAAACAGGATGTAGGTCTCGGCCGGCAGATCGTTCTCTTCATCTTCCGGTAGCTCAGCCACAAACAAGCGCTGCAAGACGCCCACCTGGGGCGCCGCCAGACCGACGCCCTGGGCCTGGCGCATGGTCTCGAGCATCTGGTGGGCAAAATCCACCAGCTTGGGACTCACTGCTTGTACCTTGTGCGATTTGCTGCGCAAGATCTTTAGTTGCTCTGGGTTGTTTACCGTCAGAATCTCGATCTCGGACATGGTTGTTCTTCTTTCTATCGGCGGTCCGCACCTTTCGTTCTTTTTACACCAAGGGGCCCCTGCAGACCTCGGAGCCACCGGCAACGCATTGTATCATCAGCCCGGCCCCGTGTCAACCATGTGCCTTGCTGCGACCAGGGCTGCCAAGTCGCGCGCCGGTTTTAATGGCCCTCGGGCGAGTACCCCGAAACTCATAGGGGCACCTTCCCGGCGTCATGTCCGTGGTAGCGGGAATCTATGGACCTCCGTTTTCACTGGGGTGACATACCGACGGGGGTCATTGACCGAACCCAGAGGGCCTTGACCGGGCCCTGTTGCTGCGACAATTCCCAATTGGCCCGCACACAATTTTGTGTCCTGTTTTTTCCATGCTATAATGGGAGGTCGATCCGTGGAGAATGCCGTTATGGGGAGGAATCACCTTATGATCCAGGACCAACAAACGACCAAGCCGGTGGAAGCCCAGGCGTTCAGCGCCGAACCCAAAAAGATCATCATTCGGGGCGCCCGCGAGCATAACCTCAAGAATGTCGACGTCGAACTGCCCCGCGACAAACTGGTGGTGATCACCGGGCTTTCGGGGTCGGGCAAATCATCGCTGGCGTTTGACACCCTATACGCCGAGGGACAGCGACGCTATGTCGAGTCGCTCTCGGCCTATGCCCGCCAGTTTCTGGGCGAGATGCAAAAGCCCGACGTCGATCAGATCGAAGGACTCAGCCCGGCCATCAGCATCGATCAGAAGGGGGCCAGCCGCAATCCCCGGTCGACGGTGGGCACCGTGACCGAGATCTATGACTACCTCCGGCTCTTGTACGCCCGCGTCGGCATACCCCATTGCCCATCCTGCGGACGCGAGGTTAACCAGCAGACAGTAGGGCAGATTGTCGAGGCCATCGAAGAGATGGAGGAGGGCCGCCGCCTTTTGTTGCTGGCGCCTCTGATCAAGGATCGCAAAGGCGAGCATCGGAAGGTGTTCGAGGATGTCCGCAAAAAGGGATTTGTCCGCGTGCGCGTCAATGGCGTGGTGCACGACGTCGATACCGACCTTGAGCTGGACCGGTACAAGATGCACACCATCGAAGCGGTGGTCGACCGCCTGATTGTGCGCCAGAGCGACGGGGACACCCCGGGTATGGACCGCACCCGCCTGTCCGACTCGGTCGAGACCTCTCTGAAGCTGGGGGGCGGTCTCATGATCGTCAGCGACGTGACCGAGGAAGAATCGCCCCGCGATTCTATCTTTTCCGAGCACTTTGCCTGCGTCCACTGCGGCATCAGCCTGCCCGAAATTGAGCCGCGTACCTTTTCGTTCAACAGCCCCCACGGCGCCTGTCCTGCGTGTACCGGATTGGGCACCGAGCTGGAGATCGACCCCGACCTGGTGATCCCCGATCGGGGCAAATCACTCAAAGAGGGGGCCATCGAGCCCTGGACCCGAGAACGGGCAGGCGATAGCTACTATCGCCAGCTCCTGGAGGCGGTAGCCAAACAGCAGGGCATCCCCCTGGATGTGCCGGTTCGGGAACTGGTCCCCAGCCAGGTAAACCTGATCCTCTATGGCGGGAGGCGGGGCGAGCAGGTGACCCTGCACTACAAGACCGCGCAGGGAGCCGGGCGCACCTATCAGACGCATTTCGAAGGGGTGATCCCCAACTTGCAGCGCCGCCACCGAGAGGCTTCGTCGGATCAGGCGCGGGCCGACATCGAGCGCTATATGGCTGAACGGAACTGCCTCGTCTGTCACGGTCGCCGGCTCAAGCCCGAGGCGCTGGCGGTGACCGTCGCAGACAAGGCCATCGACCAGGTTTCGGCCCTTTCGGCCACCGAAATGCTGCGCTGGATCGAGGAACTGCAATCGGACGACCCTGCCCAGGGAAATGGAGCCGATCCGGGGCTGAGCAAGCGCCAAAAAGCCATTGCCCGGCAGATTTTCAAGGAACTGATGGATCGGTTGTCGTTTATGGTCAACGTGGGGTTGGATTATTTGACCATCGACCGCCGGGCCGCCACCCTTTCAGGTGGAGAGGCGCAGCGCATCCGCCTGGCGACGCAGATCGGCTCGCGCTTGATGGGGGTACTCTACATCCTCGATGAGCCGAGCATCGGCCTGCATTCCCGCGACAACGGCCGCCTGATCACCACGCTGTTGGGCATGCGCGATCTGGGCAACACCGTCATTGTCGTGGAACACGACACCGAAACAATGCTCGCAGCCGACTGGATCCTCGATCTAGGGCCGGGGGCCGGCGAGCACGGCGGCGAGGTGGTCTGTTCGGCCCCGCTGGACTCGTTCCTCCAGTGCTCCAGTTCGGTCACGGCAGCCTATCTCCGGGGCGACCGGTTGATCGCCGTGCCCGAGGTGCGCCGTCCGGGCAATGGCAAGTTCCTGGGTGTGCTGGGTGCAGAAGAGAACAACCTCAAAGGGATCGACGTCCAGTTTCCCTTGCGCAAGTTCGTGGCGGTGACGGGCGTGTCGGGTTCGGGCAAGAGCAGTTTGGTGGTCGAAGTCTTGTACAAACGGCTGAACCAATACTTTTACCGGGCCAAGGCCAAGCCGGGCAAACATGGGACGATCACAGGCCTGGACCTCATCGACAAGGTGGTCAACATCGACCAGAGCCCCATTGGGCGCACACCCCGCTCGAATCCGGCCACCTATGCCGACGTCTTTACCCATATCCGCGAGCTGTTCGCCCGCCTGCCCGAAGCCAAGGCGCGGGGGTACAAGCCGGGCCGCTTTAGTTTTAACGTCAAGGGCGGGCGTTGTGAGGCCTGCCGCGGCGATGGTATTATCAAGATCGAGATGCAGTTTTTGCCCGATGTGTACGTACCCTGCGAGGTCTGCCATGGCAAGCGCTACAATCGCGAGGCCCTGGAAATCCTGTACAAAGGCCGGAACATTGCCGAAGTGCTCGATATGACGGTCGACGAAGGGCTGGAATTCTTTTCCAACGTGCCCCGCATTCGCAACAAGCTCCAGACCCTCAGCGACGTGGGCTTGGGCTATATCCGCCTGGGACAGCCCGCCACCACCCTATCAGGAGGCGAGGCCCAGCGGATCAAGTTGGCCAAGGAACTGTCGCGCCGGGCGACGGGACGCACCTTTTACATCTTGGACGAACCCACCACAGGCCTTCACTTTGTCGACATCGAGCGCTTATTGCAGGTGCTCCACCGCCTGGTCGATCAGGGCAATACCGTGGTCGTGATCGAACACAACCTCGACGTGATCAAAGCCGTGGACTGGATCATCGACCTGGGGCCAGAGGGCGGCGAAGGCGGGGGATGGGTGGTGGCCCAGGGAACGCCCGAGGAGGTCTCGCGGGTACAGCAGTCGTATACAGGCCGCTACCTGCGCCAGGTCCTTGAGAGGCACAAAGCCGCAACGGAGCGCAGCGCAGAGGAAAAGGTCCAAATCGCAGGTCGCTCCGAATAGGCAGACATTCAGCCGGTGGGGCATACCCAAGAAGTTGCGACTAGTGCTCGCCGGTGAGGGGTACAAATAGAACGCCCGTGATGTTACGCTTGACGGTTTTCGTGCCCTCCTTGGTGATTTTCCACAGTTCTTGGTAGCCGCCGGGCGGACCCACCGGAACGACCATACGCCCTCCCTCTTTGAGTTGTTGGACCAAGGGCTGAGGGACGTGGTCGGGCGCGGCGGTGACGATAATGGCTTCGTAGGGGGCGTGCTCCTGCCAGCCATAGTAGCCATCGCCCTGCGTGACGTGGACATTTTCATAGCCCAGGCGGGCCAGCCGTTGGCTGGCCTCGCGCGCCAGCGCCTCGATAATCTCGACGGTATACACCTCGGCGACGATTTTGGACAAGATGGCGGCCTGATACCCCGACCCGGTGCCAACTTCCAAGACGCGATCGGTCTTTTTCAATTCCAAGAGTTCGGTCATGAGGGCCACGATGTAGGGTTGAGAGATCGTCTGCCCATAGCCGATGGGCAGCGGATGGTCAGCATAGGCCTGATTTTGGAGGTCGTCGGGCACAAATTCGTGGCGCGGGACTTTTGCCATCGCCGCCAACACATCCTCATCCGTCACCCCTCGCTGGCGGATCTGCACATCTACCATTTTCATCTTTTCCTCCGAGGGATCGCGGCCCACAGTGGGGCAAACCCCGTCACGACCGACCTTCCCCACGTCCACCCCAGTGCAATTCGGACACGCCGGGGGCTCTTTAGACTCATTGTAACATGTTCGTACTCAAAATTCAAGCATCCCCCTGAGGACCAAATAGAACTCTAATGGACTGTTAACACAAATCTAATGGATTTGTGTTATACTGGAAATAGCCGGAAAGGAGGCCTGGCATGAGTGGTTCTGTTCGATTGGGCAAAGTATTTGGTATCCCGATCGCCATCAACTATACATGGTTTATCGTTTTTGGACTGGTGACCTGGACGCTGTCCGCCAACTATTTCCCCAGCCTGTACGCAGAGTGGGGTGTGGTGGGACACATCAGCGTGGGCGTGCTGACCAGCATCCTGTTCTTTGTCTCGGTCCTGATCCACGAGCTGGCCCACAGCGTCGTCGCGCAAGCCTGGGGAATCCCGGTCAAGAGCATTACGCTGTTCATCTTTGGGGGTGTGGCCAACATCAGCCGCGAGCCAGAGCGGCCGTTGGCCGAGTTTGTCATTGCCATCGCCGGCCCGGCAGCGAGCTTGGTCCTGGGCGGCGTCTTTGGCATCATGTGGCTGGGAGGACAGCTTTTAAATCTGAGCCCGGTGGCAGCCGTGGGCCAATACCTGGGGACCATCAACCTATGGCTGGCCCTGTTTAACATGATCCCGGGCTTTCCGCTGGATGGCGGGCGCGTGTTTCGCTCCCTTGTGTGGGCGCTGACCGGCAACGTGAACCGCGCCACCCGATGGGCAGCCACCACCGGCCGAGTGGTAGCCATATTGCTCATCGTTGGCGGGGTCATGCTGTTCTTTGCCGGCAACGGAAGCAGCGGCCTGTGGTTGGCCTTCATCGGCTGGTTCCTGGACAACGCCGCCCAACAGAGCGGTCAACAGGCCCAGGTGCGCGAAGCCCTCCAGGGGTACACGGCCCGGGATTTTTCATCGGGGTGCCAAACGGTGGATCAAAACGTGCCGCTGGATTGGGTGGTTCGCGATTATGTCCTTCCCGAGGGCACAAGCTGCTTTCTCGTGTCAGACGGCGCCGACCCCGAGGGGTTGGCCACGCTGGGACAGATTCGCGCCGTCCCTCGCCAACAATGGGGCTGGACGCCCATCCGCCACATCATGACGCCGATTGACAGCCTACAACCCGTCGGTGCCGGCGAGGCGGCTTCCAAGGTCTTGGAGCGGATGTTGACCGAAGGGCAAGCCCTACTTCCCGTCGTGGATGGCAACCGGTTTTTGGGCTTGATCTTTCAGGATCATCTGGTGCGATTTGCCAAAACCCGGGCCACCCTGCGAGTGTGATCGCCCGAGCAGCAGGGTTGTGAAAGCAGGCGGGCGAGTCCACATCCACATGGCTCCGTCCTCTCGTCTCAGAGAGGACGGAGCCATGCTTTCATCTGGCGACGGATAGGATAACGATTGCCTGGCGCCTCTCACAACATCAGATTTCGCCCGCCTCAGGGGTGGTCGGGCGCGGGCATACAGACGATCTCCAAAAACCGTAAATCAAAGAAGCTTTGGGCGTTGGCCGGCCGAAGGACCGCGGCCGTGTCGGCGCCCTTGCCCGTCCCGGCGATAACCATGGCCGGCTGGTCGGTCCGCGCCAGGCCGGCGTCGGCGGCCATCAGCGCGATTTCGGCTGCCACCTTGACGCCCTGCCCAAAGGTGCGCAGCGTAAAGGCCATGATCTCGTCCAGTTCGTAGGTTCCCAGCTTCATGCGAACGGCCCGCCCCACACCGCCAAAGGCGTGCTGGCAGGTGAGCACCACACCACCGGCCTTTTCTATGGCCTTCCGGTTCTCAGGATCCAGCTCTTGCCCATTCGGTTGGGAAAAACCCGCCGAGTGGGTCACCACGACCAGATCCAGTCCCTGAAACTCGCGGGCTGCCTGGATCCCGGTGGCGCCACTGGTACTCGCCACCAGAACCTGGCGGATGCCCAATTCGCGAGCGCGGACGCCGGCCAATTCCAAGGTGCGGGCCGTGTTGGCGGGCCCCGTTTGGCAGAAGTATACCGTCTGTGCAACAATCTCGGACATAACTTCCTCCTTGCCTGATCGAATTTCTCAGAGTGGCGGTTCTGCAGCGAATGATACCAAACCTTGGCGCGCCCGTCAACCAACCAGGCAGGGCTGTTGCATTGTCTCTTGACCGATGTGATTTGGTTGGGCTCCGCGCCCCGTCCTCGGGGCGCGGTGGTCTGCCAGGTGTGCAGGCCGCCCCCGAGACGGGGGCGGCGAGCTCCAAACTAGATTGACTGGCCGACTTTGCAACAGCCCTACCAACCAGGGAATCCAAGTTGCCCCTTTGCTTATTAACTGGTACAATGATGGTGTGTCAGACGGCTCAATGGCGAGGCCGTGTACACGCTCCGCTGCACCACCGCACCTTGGGCCTCGCACGCAAGAGATCGTTTGTCATCCAAAACCTAGTCCAACAAACTATTTTATTCTCTCAGGGAGGTGCACGATGTACAAAAAGCTCTTCATCCCAGGTCCCACCCACGTACGGGACGAGATCCTTCAGGCCCAGGCGGCCCCCATGCTCGGCCACCGCGCCAAAGAGTACGCCAACTTGCAGGCCGACGTGACGCCCAAGCTCCAACAGATGCTCTACACCCAGCAGCGCGTCTACCTGTTCGCCTCCTCCTCCACGGGCGTCATGGAAGGCGCCGTGCGCCAGGCATCCACCAAGCGCATCCTCAACACCGTGTGCGGCGCCTTTTCCAAACGATGGCACGATATGACCGTCCGCAATGGATTGGCCTGCGACAAGCTCGAAGTGGCCCTTGGGCAAGCCGTTACCCCCGAGTTGGTGGACGAAGCCCTGTCGAAAAACGAGTATGATGCCATCACCATCGTCATGAACGAAACCGCGACGGGTATCATGAACCCAGTGGCCGACATTACCGCCCTGGTTCACGCCAAATATCCTGAGGTCCTGATCCTCGTCGACGCAGTGAGCTGCATGGCCGGTACCAAGATCGAGTTCGACGCCTGGAATCTGGATGTCTGCCTGGCTGGCGTGCAAAAGTGCTTTGCCCTGCCTGCCGGGTTGACGATCTGCGCCGTCTCGGATCGGGCCCGCGAGCGAGCGCTGACCGTGCCCAACCGGGGCTACTATTTTGCCTACGACCAGATGGACAAACACTATGAGAAGCACATGACACCCGCCACCCCGGCCATCAGCTTGATCCAGGCGCTGAACAAGCAGATGGACGACATCCTGGCCGAAGGCCTGGAAAACCGCTGGGCGCGACACATCGAGATGGCCCAGATCGTTCGGGCATGGGCCAAAAAGAACTTTGCCCTCTATGGCAATGAAAACTATCTCTCCAACACCGTGACGAATGTCGAGAACACGCGGGGGATCAGCGTGGCGGCCCTCAACGAAGAATTGGGGAAACGCGGTGCCATGATCTCTAACGGCTACGGCGACCTGAAGGAAAAGTGCTTCCGCATTGCCCACATGGGTGACCTCCAAGTGACCGACATCCGCTGGTTGTTGGAACAGCTCGATGACATCTTGAGCCTCTAGTGGGCGCTAGGCAGCCCACCTACGCACAAGGAGAGTGTGATGCACGTCTTAATCTGTGACTCGGTAGCAGCCGAGACGATTGAAGCCCTGACCGCTGCGGGTATCCAGGTGGATAACCGCCCCACCATCACCGCCGAGGAACTCGTCCGCGATGCCGCCCAATACGACGGCATGGTCGTCCGCAGCCGGACCAAAATCCGCCAAGACACCATCGATGCCGCGACGAATCTGAAAATTATCGTGCGGGGCGGCGTGGGCCTGGACAATATCGACGTGGCCTATGCCAAAAGCAAAGGCATTGCGGTCCGCAATACGCCCAAAGCCAGCTCCGATTCGGTGGCCGAACTGGCTATCGGCTACCTCTTGGCGCTGGCCCGCCAGATCCCCCAGGCTTCGGCCAGCATGGCTGCCGGGGAGTGGAAGAAAAGCGCCTTCAAGGGCACCGAAATCGCCGGCAAGACCCTGGGACTGATCGGCTTTGGCAACATCGGTCAGGCTGTGGGTCGCCGGGCAGCAGCCCTGGGCATGAAGGTCCTGTTCTACCGCCGCTCGGAGGTCCAGGTGCCCTACGCCCAGCAAGTCGGCCTGGAGGATCTGATCGCCCAGAGCGACTATATCTCGCTGCACGTACCCTACTCGGCCGAAACCGCCAACGTCCTCGATGCCCAAGCCTTTGGCAACATGAAGGACGGCGTGTATATCGTCAACTGCGGGCGCGGCGGCACCCTCGATGAGGATGCCCTCTACAATGCCCTCCAAAGCGGCAAGGTAGCCGGGGCAGCCCTCGACGTCTTTGCCGACGAAAAGGTGAACCCCGGCAACCCCAAGCTCTTTGAGCTAAAGGACGCCAAGGGCTTTTCGTTGGTCATCGGCTCTCCCCACATCGGCGCCAGCACGGTCGAAGGCCAGGCCCGTGTCGGCGGAGAGGTAGCCGAGATCCTCATCGACTTTTACCGCAACCAATAGACCATCCGGGCAGGCTGTGGGTGAACTACAGCCTGCCCGGCCCTGTTTTCTGGTCGCCGTATGAGATCACTTCTGTGGGCAGCGCCTGGTGTGCTGCCCACGCGAAATTCCATGAATCGGAGTCATGATTATGGCCAAGATCAAACCCTTCCAGGGGATCCGCTACAACAGCCACAAAGTCGGCGATTTGAGCAAGGTCGTCAGCCAGCCATACGATCGCATCCAGACCGACCTTCAGGATCGATACTATGACCTTCACCCCTACAACATCGCGCGCATCATCAAAGGCCGCGGCTATGAGGGTGATGACGAGCAGCACAACGTTTATACCCGCGCCCGGGACTTTTATCATACCTGGTTGGACGCAGGCTACCTGCTACGGGAGCCAACGCCCGCCTTTTACGTCTACCACCAGACCTTTGCCCTACCAGATGGCACAGAGCGAACCCGCAAGGCCTTTATCGCGGCCCTGGAGCTGGCCGAGTTCAGCGAGGGAATCGTCCTACCCCACGAGCGCACCCTGTCGGGTCCCAAGGTCGACCGCCTGAATTTGCTGCGCGCCACCGCGGCCAACTTTGGACAGATCTTTATGCTGTACCCCGATGCCGAGAACCGGATCAATATCCTGTTTGACAACGCCATCGCCGGCCAGGCGCCCGACGTGGACGTGCGAGAAATCTGGGAAAACGACGTTCGCCAGCAGATGTGGGTCGTCCGAGATCCCGATGTACTTGCCCAGGTCGTCGCCGAAATGCAGCCCAAACGCGGCCTCATCATCGCTGATGGACACCATCGCTACGAGACGGCCCTCAATTACCGAGGCGAAATGCGGGCACAGCACCCCGAAGCGCCTGCCGATGCAGGTTTCAATTATCGCATGGTCACTTTGGTGAGTATGGACGATCCGGGCCTCACCATCCTACCCACCCATCGGGAGATGAACCACTACTCGGCCAAGACCACAGCGCAGATTCTGGCCGACGCGGCCGAGTACTTTACGGTGACGCCCATGGCCGATCGCGCGGCCCTGGAAGACGCCATGCGCCAAGCCGCAACGGCCGACCGGCGCATCGGCTTCTATGATGGCCGCTACTACATGCTCCAGCTCAAGAGCCCAGAGATCATGGTCCAGGTTGCGCCCGACCGGGTCGAGGAATGGCGGATGCTCGACGTGAGCATCCTCCACGAACTGCTCATCGAGCGAGTGATGGGCATCGACAAGGAAAAGGTGGCGGCCAAGGAAAACATCGACTATCATCGCGACCTGAGCCTGGCATTAGCGAACGTCGATGCGGGTCAGGCTCAATGCGTCTACATCCTGAACCCAACGCGCATGGCCGAAGTCAAGGCCTGCTCGGACAAGGGCGCCAAGATGCCCCAAAAGTCCACCGACTTTTACCCAAAGGTCATCACCGGGCTGGTGGCCATGTCGGTGGGCGCTCAGGAGCGGATCTAGACCCCGGAGCGTGTCGATGTCATAGCCATCCGAGAGCAGCACGGCCCGCCGTGCTGCTCTGTCTTGGTCGCCCTATTTGTGAGCGTCCACCCGCTATGCTATAATCAGTTATCGTCAGAGATCAGGAATCCTTGAAAAGAGAGCCCATGACCCATATTCTTCTTACCAACGACGACGGCATCACGGCACCCGGACTGAATGCCTTGTTACAGTCCTTGCGCGACCAAGCGCGGGTGACCGTCTTTGCCCCCGATCACAACTGGTCGGCTGCCGGGCATAACAAAACCATGCACAAACCCCTCCGGGTCGATCCCTATCCCCTGGAAGGGATCGACGCCTATACCTCGACCGGGGCCCCTGCCGACTGTGTGGCCCTGGCCTTGCTGGGGATTTTGCCCGACAAACCCGACATGGTCGTATCGGGCATCAACCGCGGCCCAAACTTGGGCCACGACGTAACCTATTCGGGCACCGTGGCGGCAGCCATGGAAGGCACGATCTTTGGCCTCCCGGCCGTGGCCGTGTCTCTGGACAATTCCCAAAACCCCGAGTACGACCACGCCGCTGCCATCGCCGCGAACATCGTCAGGCGGGCCCAAGAGCAGGGCCTGCCTGAGGGCGTATTCCTCAACGTAAACGTGCCACCGCTGCCCATCCATGAGATGCGAGGGATCCAGATCACCCGCTTGGGCCGGCGCGTCTACCGCGACGTCCTCGTTGGGCGCCAGGACCCGAGGGGACGGCCCTATTACTGGATCGGCGGCGAGCCACCAAGCGGCCATCAAGATCAGGGCACCGACATCTGGGCTGTGGCCCATGGCTATGTATCGGTCACCCCGATCCATCTAGACATGACAGCCCATGAGTTGATTCCGATCTTGCAGGAATGGTCCCTGGAGATCTGATCTGGATCGCAAAGAACACCCAGTCCTATCCCACAAGGAGGCTTCGATGGACTTTTGGAACGTGATCGAGCAGAGATACAGCGTTCGTCAGTTTGACCCTCGGGTGGATGTCACATCCGAGCAGGTGGAACGCATGCTAAAGACGGCCATTGCAGCGCCATCGGCCGGCAATCGCCAGCCCTGGCACTTTTACGTCGTAAGAGATGCAGAACTGCGCGAGCAGTTGGCCATCGCCGCCTTTGGCCAAAAGTTCATCACCGAGGCGCCGGTGGCCATCGTCGTCTGCACCGACGCAGAACAATCGGCCGATCGCTACGGTCCGCGCGGGCGCGATCTATACTGCCTCCAAGATACCGCCGTCGCCGCGGAGCACATCTTGCTCGCCGCCGTGGCCTTGGGCTTGGGCGGCTGCTGGATCGGCGCCTTTGACGAGGCTCGGGCGGCTGCCGTTCTGGACCTGCCCGATCGACACCGTCCAGTCGCCATCCTACCCGTGGGCAAACCGGCCGGACCACCCCACACTCGCACTTCTCGGCGGTCTCTGCACAGCGTCGCGACCTATCTCGAATAGTTGCGGTTTGCCATGAAACCGGGTATAATCGGATATCAATGACAAGGAGGAAAGAATGACTCGCTTTGCCTTCTTCAAAGGGCAGATCGTACCCATCGAGGCAGCCAAGGTCAGCGTGATGACCCATGGCCTGAACTATGGCACCGGCTGCTTTGAGGGTATTCGCGCCTACTGGAACGAATCGGACCAGGAACTCTATGTCTTTCGCCTGCAAGAGCATTACGAGCGACTGCTGCGCTCCTGCCGAATCCTGCGCATCGCCCTGCCCTACACCGCCCAAGAGCTTGGCCAGATCACCCTCGAGCTGCTCCGTAAAGAGGGATTCCGGCAAGATTGTTACATTCGCCCCCTGGCGTACAAAGGCGACGAGATCATCGGCGTCCGCCTTCACGATCTCACCGATGAGCTGGCCATTTTCTCCGTTCCCTTTGGCCGCTACATCGAAAAGGAAGAGGGTGCTCACGTTGGCTTTTCGGCATGGCGGCGGGTAGACGACAATGCCATCCCCGCGCGGGCCAAGATCACAGGGTCCTACATCAACTCGGCCCTGGCCAAGACCGATGCCATCTTGAACGGCTACGACGAAGCATTGGTACTCACCCAGGATGGACATATTTCGGAAGGCAGCGCCGAGAACTTTTTTCTCGTGCGCAACGGCCAGTTGGTGACGCCTCCCATCACGGCCAACATCCTGGAAGGCATCACCCGCGACACCATCATGACTCTGGCCTGCGAAGAGCTGGGCCTGGAAACCATCGAGCGATCCATCGACCGCAGCGAAGTCTATACCTGCGACGAGGCCTTTTTCTGCGGAACCGGCGTGCAGGTCGCGGCCATCACCCAGATCGAACACAGACCGGTGGGCACGGGCACTATCGGCCCGGTGGTCAGCCAGATCCGCGATCTGTACTTTGACGTGGTCAAGGGCAAAAACCCCAAATACAAGCACTGGTGTGCGCCGGTATTTGGGAGCCCGGCAAAGGAGTAGGGGCTTTTGACGCTGCGTGCCAAGTTCTCGACAGGAGCCCTGCTGGGCGCACTGGTCATTGCCGGCATCCTGATCCTCGATGCCTGGTTCCTGCGCTTGATCATCGACAAAGGGCTCTTTGCCCAACGAATCACATTTTGGACCTTTGCCTTGGCGCTCCTGATCCTGCTCAGCATCCCGGCCATGGCAGTTCTGATCTATCAAACCTTCAGCGTGTTGTCGCTGCACTACCGCCTGGATCGCAACGGCATCTCCATTCATTGGGCGGGCAACCAGCGCGTCGTCCCCATCCGCGATATTCAGCAAGTGATTCCCGGCAGCCAATTGGGTGAAACCATCGTGCGCAGGCGCGGCCTGCATTGGCCGGGCCACGAACGGGGCGATGGCCTGGTGCCGGGCATTGGCCGGACGCGATTTCACGCCACACGCCCGCTGCATGAACAGCTTTTGCTGGTGACGCCGGGCCGCACCTTTGGCATATCGCCGGCGAACACGGAGGCATTTCTCAAAGCTTTTGAGGAGCGCAAGGAGCTAGGGCCTAACCGGCTGCTGGACCCGGAATTCAAACCGGCCCGCTGGTCCACGTGGAAAATATGGACCGACCAGACTGCCTGGATACTGCTGGGTGCGGCCGTGGCCATCAATCTACTGCTCTTTGGTTTCCTAGCGACTCGGTTTCCCAACCTGGACCACCAGTTGCCGCTTCACTTTAACAACCTGGGGCAGGTCGACCGGATCGGCACCAAGGGGGAGCTTTTCGCCCTGCCCATCATCGGCTTGATCATTCTGGGGGCCAATTTGGTGTTGGGGCTGGTTCTTTACAAACGCGAGCGCGCCGGATCCTATCTGTTGTGGGGGGCGGCAGCCACGGCCCAGGCGCTTTTTTGGCTGGCCACCTTTAGCCTCGTCCCGTGACACTTCAGATCGGACTCGGGTTCGTTCTGAGCGCTCTGATGGGAGCGTTGGGCTACTGGCGACAGGCACTGTCCATCAGTGGGGTGGTCGGGGCGGTCCTTGTGGGCACCCTCATTTTCGGCCTGGGCGGCTGGATCTGGGGACTGGTGCTGATTACCTTTTTCGTCTCATCCAGTTGGCTGTCCCACTATCGCCGGGCAGCCAAAGAGGCCGTCGCCGAAAAGTTTGCCAAGGGCAGCCGCCGCGACTTGGGCCAGGCCCTGGCCAATGGCGGTGTGGGGGCCTTTCTGGCTCTGGTCTATGCCCAATGGCCGGACCCCTTGGTCTTTGCGGCGTTTTTGGGCGTCATGGGGACGGTCAATGCCGACACATGGGCCACCGAATTGGGCGTCCTCAGCCCCGTGGCGCCGCGCCTGATCACCACCGGCCAGGAGATGCCGCCGGGCACCTCGGGGGCCGTCAGCCGCCTGGGGTTCTGGGCATCCTTTGCCGGCGCCCTGCTCATTGGCGCAGTGGCAACGGCCCTGGCCCAGGCTGAATCGCTGTGGCAAGGTGGCAGTTGGAGCCTGCGAGCCATTTCCTTTCCGCTCCTCTCAGTCGTCGGCGGATTGGCTGGCTCGGTGTTCGATAGTGTGCTGGGCGCCACGGTCCAGGGGATCTACTATTGCGATCTTTGTGATAAAGAGACAGAAAGTCCTATCCATCACTGTGGCCGTACCACCCACCCGCTCCGTGGCTGGACCTGGCTGAACAACGATCTCGTGAACCTGATCGCTTCGCTGGTGGGGGGCGCGCTCGCCGTTTCGATGGCCTGGCTTTTGTGGAGGTAGCGGATGACACGCAAGCAAATCGCCCTTATCCTTGTCGCCAACGCCGTGATTTCGACAGTGATCAGCATCGTCGTGAGCCTGTTGTTGAACCGGCCCCAAGAGATCACCGTCGTAACCTCGCCGACAATTGAGCTGGCAACGACGAGCGCCATGACCGAACAGATCACATCCACACCCGAAGCGGTGGTGCATGTCGTCGCAGCCGGCGACACGATCTCGGGCCTGGCCTTCCAATACGATGTGCCCGAGGCTCAGATCATTGCCGCCAACAACCTCGAAAACCCGAACTTTCTTCAGGTGGGAATGCGCCTGATCATCCCGGTCGGCGGCCTATCACAGGTCACAGCCACCTTTACCCCAGCACCCACACCCAGTGATACCCCCATCCCCTTTGATCCGCCACCGGCCCTGACCGCTACGGCTTCTGCCGCAGCAGGCGCCACGGCAGCCGCCACCGCCCGAGCCACGACGACCCCTCTCCTCACCCCATTACCCGACACGGGCGAGCGCCAGGTATCGATCTCAGAAGTCCTCTATCCCGGCGATGCGACACAAGAACAGGTCGTCATCACCAACAACGGCTCCCAACTCGCCGATCTGCTGGGTTGGACGCTGAGCGACTCGAACGGCAACATCTATGAGTTTGGCAATGTCCGGCTGTGGAGCGCGGGCAGCGCGACGGTTCACACCCGCGTGGGTCAGGATGGCAGTCCTCCCACCAACTATTTCTGGGGGAAACTGGAGGCGATCTGGTCCTCCGGCGAAACGGCCACCCTCAAGGATGCAGAGGGCCAGGTGCTCTCCACCTTTACGGTCGGACCCTAACACCGGCCCACGGCAAAGGGGCTCAGTCGATGTCCAACCCATCGGCTGCCAGGTGGCAGGTATCATTCAGGCATAGGGTGCGCCACTCGCCATCCCGTTGCTGAAACCGGTTCACAGCGGCGGGTTCCTGGCCCACGCGCCAGATGCGATCCAGATCGAGGCCCAAGAGTGTGCAGGCCAGTACCTTATTAACAATCTGATGGCCCACAAGGACGACGGTCTGGCGCGGATGGCGCGCCGCCAGCTCCTGGAGCAAGTCGAGCAGACGCCGCTGCACATCCGCCAGCCCCTCGCCTTCTGGAAAATGGACGTTGCCCGGGGCGCTGCGCCAGGCCCGGTGCAGATCGGGGTATTCGACCGCAGCCTGAGCGTGGGTCAGGCCCTGAAAGGCGCCATAGTCGATGTCCAGCAAACCTTCGTGAGGCTGCACGGCCAAACCCCGCGCCTGGGCCAGGGGCGCGATGGTCTGGCGAGTGCGCAGCAGAGGACTGGCATAGATCGCATCGATGGCCTCACCCTCGAGCTTTTGGGCCACGGCGTCGGCTTGAGCGAGGCCCACCGCGTCCAAGGGCAGGTCGGTGCGGCCCCGGAACCGTTCTTCGCCGGCGCTCGCATTCCAGGCCGTCTGGCCGTGACGGCCCAAGATCAAGCGCGTGCCCAAGCGGTCCGGTGAAAGCGGGGGCGGGCTCAAGTGGCAGGTATCGTTGAGCCTTTCCAGGAAAAAGGTATCTGAAGCGGGATCGTAGTCAAAACAGCTCAGGTTACACAGATCCTGGACAAACAGCCACCAGGAGCGATTGGGCAGGTCGGCCATGGCGCAGATCAAGGCGCGGGTGACCACCTGGTGACTGACGATTACCACCGAATCGCCATCAGCATGACGCTCGAGGATCTCTTTCAGGGCCGCAAAGGCGCGCCGGACAAGATCCCGGAGGTTCTCGCCATCGGGCACCGGCACGTCAAAGGGATCCTCATTCCAGCGCCGGTACAGGTCGGGCCAGCGCCGAGCGACCTCCTGGTGCGTCAGCCCGGCCCACTGACCGTAGCTCATGCTGCTCAGGTCGGGTACGAGCTGGGGCGTGAGGTGGCGGGGCTGGGCCAGAATCTCGGCCATCCGAGCGGCGCGCTGCAAAGGACTGGAATAGACGGCCGTCACCGGCCAGTGGGCCAGCCGCTGGGCCGTGATCCGGGCTTGCGCCAACCCCTGTTCGGTCAGCGGGACGTCCATCGTCCCGCGAAAACGCTGGGTCTGGAGGTCGGGGTCGTTCCAAGCGGTACGACTGTGGCGGACGAGAATCACTCGCTTCATCTTTTGGACTCCTGGCTGCGGTCACGCACGACCGACTGTGGGTTGGGCTCTTGCAGGGGCTCTCTCCCCAGGAACTATTGTAAGTCGAGTGGGATCGAGTGTCAAGATGCAACAGGGCGAACAACGACAGGACTGGGCAAGTTTGGTCGAACAGCAGATCCACGAAGCGCAAGAGCGGGGCGCTTTCGATCACCTGCCGGGCGCGGGTCGCCCTCTCGACCTGACGCCCAACCCCTATGCCCAAGATCAGGAAATGGCCTTCAAGATTTTAAAGGATGCGGGGTTGGCGCCCGAGTGGATCGAGTTGGGCAAGGTCATCCGCAACCGCCTGGAGCGCGCCCGGGCCACCCTGGCGCACCAACGGGACGGACGCCGAGCCCGCCTGACCGAACTCGAGGGCCGCTCGGATGGCTGGGCCAAAGCCGAAAGGCAACGGGCGCTGGTTGGATGGGAGCAAGCCGCTAAGGGATTCCGGCAGGAAATCGACCAGGTCAACCGGGTGATTGTCGAGTACAATCTCAAGGCGCCCGGCGCCCAATTTCAGCGCAGCCTGATCGATGGCGAGCGCGAGATCGCACGATTGGAGGCCACGTGAACTCGAGCGAGCTCGCCGATGGCGCACACAAAAGCCCGGCCAAGGAGATAAGGGATATCCCCAATGTTCAAGAATAGACTTGCCGCCCTTGCGGTTGCTGCCCTCGTAGTCCTGATCGTTCTGGCCCTGGTGGCGCTGGATCTGTACACCGACCTGGCCTGGTTTCAGATGATCGGGGTGACCTCTATCCTGTGGCGGCGCCTTACGACCGAATGGCTGCTGTTCCTGGGCGGCTGGCTAATCGCTACGGGCATGCTGGCCGGCAACTGGCGATTGGCCCGCCGTTTGGCAGGCGGCGGAGAGATGACCATCCCCTGGTTGCGCCCCACCGCCTCGCGGGGCCGTCCGACGGCCGAACCGACTACGCGCATTCTTGCCGGTCGGGTGGCTGAAATCTTTTTGACCGTCGGGGCGGCAGTGCTGGGCCTTTTCTTTGCCCTGACCGCCCAAAGTGGATGGCTGCTTGTGTTGCGTAGCCTGCATGCCACCCCCTTTGGTCAGACCGATCCCATTCTCAACCGCGATATTGGCTATTACGTCTTTGAACTGCCGTGGTTCGAGTTGCTGCAAGGCTGGCTTCTGTGGCTTTTCGCCCTAAGCCTGATCGGCGCCGCCCTGGTCTATGTGGGAAGCTATGCCGCCCGCCAGTTGACGGCCAAGATCCAGGTCGTCGGGGTTCGCCAACCCTGGCTGCGCCTGTGGCCCGCCGCCGAAAGGCACCTGACAGTCCTCGGCGCTGGGGTGCTGTTGTTGGTGGCCTTGGGTTTTCAACTGGCCATCCCCCGCCTCTTGTACTCGACCTCAGGGGCGGCCTACGGCGCCGGATATATCGATGCCCACATTCGGCTGCCGGTGATGCAGATTCTGACTTGGATCACCGTTCTGGGCGCGCTGGCCCTGCTGGCCAACCTACTTCTCCGCATCCGGTGGGTGCCCCTGGGCATCGTCGGCGTCTGGCTCGTGGTGGCCTTCCTGGGCGGCTATCTCCTTCCCCCGCTGTTGCAGCGGCTGATCGTCGAACCCAATGAGCTGGCTCGCGAAAGGGAATACATCACCCATTCCATCCATTCCACACGGGCGGCCTTTGGGCTGGACCAGATCGCCGAAGCCGACTATGATATCCCCGAGCAGTCCATCCCCCTGGATCTCGAGGCCAACCAATCCACCTTTAAAAACATCCGTCTGTGGGACTATCGCCCCTTGCTGCGAACCTTTGGGCAATTGCAGGAGATCCGGCTATACTATACCTTTTACGATGTGGACGTCGACCGCTACCGGTTGGACGATGACTATCGTCAGGTCACCCTTTCAGGCCGCGAAATCGACCAGAACGATCTGCCCGACACCGCCCAAACCTGGGTCAACCGCCACCTGGTCTATACCCATGGCTCGGGGGTGGTCCTCAGCCCGGTGAACGAGGTCCTGGAAGAGGGGCTGCCGAACCTGTGGGTGCGCGACATCCCCCCCCGATCCACCCATCCCGAACTGGCCCTGACCCGCCCCGAGATCTATTACGGCGAACTGACCGACGACTATGTCATCGTCAAGACAAAAGTGCAGGAGCTGGATTATCCCTCCGGCGACAGCAACGTGTATACGACTTTTGAAGGAACGGGCGGGATTGTGCTCGACTCTTTCGTGAAACGGTTGGCCTATGCCATTCGCTTGGGCAGCAGCCAGATCCTCCTCAGCAGCGCCATCACGCCCGAGAGCGAATTGCTGTGGCGCCGTTCTATCGACGAGCGGGTGCAGACGGTGGCCTCCTTCTTGAGGTACGACTCGGATCCCTATCTGGTGATCGTCGATGGCCGGTTGGTGTGGCTCCTGGATGCCTACACGGCCACCAGCCGGTATCCGTACTCGGAGCCGATTCAGACCTCCCTGGGCGAAATCAACTATGTGCGCCATTCGGTCAAGATCGCCATGGATGCCTACGACGGTACCCTCCGGTTCTACCTCATCGATCCTAAAGATCCCATCGCCGCCACCTATGCTGCCATCTTTCCCGATCTGTTTCACCCTGTGGCAGAGATGGACCCGGCGCTGACCGCCCACTGGCGCTACCCGGAAGGGATGTTCCGCATTCAGGCCGCCAAGTATCAGATCTATCACATGACCGATCCCCAGGTATTCTACAATCAGGAGGACCTGTGGAGCTGGGCCGAGGATCGGGCCACGGGCCAACAGGCACCCATCGAGCCCTATTACGTGATCATGCGCTTGCCGGGCGAACAAGAGCCCGAGTTTGTCCTGATGATGCCCTACACCCCCTCCACAAAACAGAATATGGTGGCCTGGATCTATGCGCGCAGCGACGGCGAGCAATATGGCCAGCTTGGCGTCTATAAATTTCCCAAGCAACGGCTGGTCTATGGGCCGATGCAGGTGGAATCGCGCATCGACCAGGATCCTGTCATCAGCCAGCAACTCGCACTCTGGAACCAGCGCGGGAGCCAGGTCATCCGCGGCAACCTGTTGATCATCCCCGTCGACCGGGCCATTCTGTACGTGGAACCGCTCTACCTGCAAGCCGAATCCAGCCAGTTACCCGAGCTGCGGCGGGTGATCGTGGCCTATGGCAGCCGCATCGCCATGACCGAGACGCTGGCAGAAGGCCTGGCCCAGGTGACGGGCAGCGCCCCGGTCACCGAGACCCCGGTCGAACCCGGCGTCCAGACGCCACCCATGGAAGGCTCGACCGGAGACCTCGCGCTCCAGGCCGATACGCTGTTTCAGGCCGCTCAGGATTGCCTCACCATCGGGGATTGGACCTGTTATGGAGAGCGGATGGAGGAATTGGAAGAGGTGCTTCAAGCCCTCGTACTTCTCACGCAAGAGTAGCCGTGTACAGACCGCATATCTAGAGGAAAGACATGCGGTAAGAAGTCAAGTAGCACTTTGACATTGGAATAGGCATAGGT
>CAZNQW010000008.1:0-40579 GCA_964575225.1 uncultured Anaerolineaceae bacterium
GCGATGGAATCTCGTGACTGGAGTTCAGACGTGTGCTCTTCCGATCTTGGCCAAGCAGCGGGATGTGAAAAAGCTATCGGCCTGGTTCAATGCCAAGCGGGCAGAGCAGCTCATCCAACTGGCCGACCAGCAGAATGAGGAAGCCCTGGCCCAGATGGCCGGCGAGTTGGCCCTGAATGCCAGGCGCCAGGTGTTGGCAACCCTGACCGACAAGGCGGTTGCTCACAAATTGGTGGAAGAGATTGCGCCACGATTTGACGATCGGCCGGGCGGCTACACCCGTATGTTCAAGTTGGGCATGCGCCGCGGCGACTCGGCCCCGGTGGCGGTCTTGGAGTTGGTGGAGTAAGGTTTTTGGCGTGGACGCGTCTCGGCAGAGCGCCGGGTGCTCACGCTCGGGCGAGGGAGCAGGTGTTCCCCCGGTGTCGAGCGAGGACCCTCTCGGCCCTGGTCGGGGCGTCGTTCGGTACTGGGCCCGGGTCGAATACGATGGGACCGATTTCTATGGGTTCCAGGTCCAGGCGCGCGAACGGACTGTCCAGGGGGAACTCGAACGGGCCCTGGAAAAGGTCACAGGTCAGGCGGCCCGGGTGACCGGCGCCGGCAGGACCGACCGAGGGGTGCACGCCAGCGGGCAGATGGTGAGCTTTGAGGTGCCCTGGCGGCGCGAACAGGCCGAGCTTTACCGGGCCCTGAACGCGGTGTTGGCCGACGATGTGGCCATCCGAGAAATGGGCCGGGCGCCTGAGGGGTTTCATCCCCGGTTTAGCGCGTCGAGCCGCACCTATCGGTACACGCTGTTGAACCAAAAGGGACGCTCGCCACTGGCCCGGCGAACCGCCTGGTGGGTAGAACGCGAACTCGATTTGGGCTCCATGACCCAGGCCAGTCGTTCGGTGGTGGGCACCCACGATTTTGCGACCTTTGGACGCCCGCCCAAGGGCGACAACACGGTGAGAACCGTCTTCCGGACCGAATGGCGACAGCAAGGGGCCTTTTTCACCTTTGAGATTGAGGCCAATGCCTTTCTCTACCGGATGGTTCGCAGCCTTGTAGGGATGTTGGTGTTGGTAGGTTGGAATGAGATTTCGCCCGACCGGTTCGATGAGATTCTCAAGGCATTGGATCGGGGTCGGGTCAAGCTGGTCGCACCGGCTCAGGGACTGTGCCTAGTCCAGGTCGACTATCCTGAAGGAGTATTATCGTGAGGACTTTTACGGCCAAGTCAGCAGAAATTGGACACGATTGGTACGTGATCGATGCGAAAGGAGAAACCCTCGGCCGGTTGGCTTCGAGGATCGCACCGATTCTGAAAGGCAAGCACAAAGCTATCTATACGCCTCACCTGGATTGCGGCGATTTCGTCATTGTGGTCAATGCCGATAAGGTACATGTGACCGGCAACAAGCTGGACCAAAAGATGTACTATCGGCATTCGGGGTATCCAGGAGGGTTGAAGAGCATCAGCCTGCGAGATCAACTGGACCGATTCCCCGAGCGAGTGATCGAGGCAGCCGTGAGGGGGATGCTGCCCAAGAACAAATTGGGCAGGCGCATGTTGAAAAAGCTCAAGGTGTATGCCGGTGATACCCATCCTCACCAGGCGCAGCAGCCCAAGCCTTTGGAACTGTAGGGAGATGATTCATGTCTGATGATGTGCGGTACTATGAAGCGGTAGGACGACGCAAGCGAGCGGTGGCCCGGGTCCGGCTCTATCCCGGCGACGGGCAGGTTGTGGTCAACGAAAAGGCATTGACCGAGTATTTTGGACGGGGCGAACACCAGCAGGAGGCCCTGGCTCCCTTGCAGCTTACCAACAACGTCGATGCGTACAACCTTTCAGTGTTGGTCAAAGGGGGCGGCATCACGGGGCAGGCCGAGGCCATTCGCCATGGGGTGGCCCGCGCGCTTCTTCTGATCGACCCGCAATTGCGGACGCTGTTGAAACGTGCCGGGTTCCTGACGCGCGACCCTCGGGAAAAGGAGCGCAAGAAACCTGGTCTGAAGCGAGCCCGCAAGGCACCGCAGTACACCAAGCGCTAGCCAACCGGTTGCGTGAGGAGTTCGAATTCCCTTTCGGGTTTCGGCTCTTGGTCGGTAGGGCCTGGTGCGTTAGCAAGGGTTTCGAGCTTTCATTCTGTCCTTCCCTGTTGATTCGGGGGATGGGTCAGATGGTATGGGCAGTCAGAGGGATGGGCCACAAAGGTCCATCCCTCTTTGTGCGTCCCGGTCAAGGTCTTACTAGCCAAACAGTGCCAGCGCATTTGGCGCAACACGATTCGGCAACCGCAGAGCAGGGCGAGGCATGGCTGAGGGGCTGTGGGCTCGTAGCATCGCTTCCGATTTGACGGCTCGCAGTCACCATTTGGATTCCGCAGGAATGCGTCGCCCTCACCCTCTTGTGACGGTGAAAGCAAGCATAAATACGCAAAGAGAATAAGGTTGTATAGTGGGGGACCTAGATATTGCCAAGTTGAGCAAAATCTGCTATAATAGGATTGAATAGTGGATGCAACATAGTATTACGGTAAGGTTTTTTGGCTCTACACACCCATTTGACCACTCGGCCGCTGGATATGGCGGGCGAGCTTTGGGTGCCCGACAAGAGAGTCGCTCATGGATTTTGTAGCAGGGGCCTATCAGGTATTTGACACCGTCCTCGCCAGCCTGGTGTACTATTTGCTGCTGCTGCTTTTTGTAGAAGCGGTCCTGGGGATGGTGTGGGGGGAGTTGCGCCAGACTCAACGCGATCAGACCCAACGCATGGTCTTTGCTGCCAGTGGGTTGGTTTTGGTGCGTGTTCTGTACCTCGTGGCTGTCTTGGTGGCATCCGCCGGCTGGGTCGAGTCGTGGGTGTTGCTCCCTCCCTTTGAACGCTATGTCGACGCGGCCAGCATCTGTCTGTTGGGTTGGGCCTTTATGCCCCTCAGCCGGCGCGGCGTGCGCACCTGGGATGCGATCTTTGGCGTCATCCTGGTTGCGCTGACCGGGATCTTTGCCTGGTTTACGATGGATTGGGCGCAGGCTGGACCCAGTCTGGGCTCTAGTCCCGACTATAACGTGTTCTGGCAGACCCCGGTATGGAGCCTGTGTCAGATTGGGTTGCTTCTGTTGGCCACGGTGGCTGTGGTGAGGAGCCGGGACGAGGGCTGGGCCTTTTTGCTGTTTGGCCTGCTTGCCATGGTGACCGGTCGTGTTCTGCAACTGCTCTTTCCCCTCG
Organism: uncultured Anaerolineaceae bacterium; assembly: GCA_964575225.1. Classification (GTDB taxonomy): domain Bacteria; phylum Chloroflexota; class Anaerolineae; order JAAYZQ01; family JAAYZQ01; genus CAZNQW01. The sequence continues at coordinate 3,221 of CAZNQW010000008.1, forward strand.
AGCTCGCCAGTTTTTCCGTGTGGGAACGCCTCTCGAATCTTGTCGGGTTTTTGATGCTGGTGGTGTCGGTGTATGCTGGGCTGATGGTTCGCTTGCGAGAGAATAGCCGGCAACTACAAGACATCAGCCAGACCTCGCTGGATCACATGAAAAGCCTGATCAATGTGATCGAGACCAACCATCAAATGTCGGCCTCGCTGGATCTGTCCGTTGTGTTGGACAATGCGGTGAAGGGCATCGCCCAGACGCTGGGCGCGGACCAATGCGCCATCGCTTTCCCGGAGGAGGGCGACCCGGGCCAAATGCGGCTGGTGGCCATCCACAACCCCATGCGCCAGGGGCGCGGGGAGGGGGTTACCTTTCCCCTGGACTATCAGGTGGTCGTGCAGCATGCCATGCGCCGCAAAAAGTATGTGATCGGCGATGAAGCCGAGAATGTGCAGCTCAAGGTGCTGTTTGCCTTGATGGGATCGAGCGAAGTGGGACCGCTGTTGGTCCATCCGCTATTGGATGGCTCTGAAGCCATCGGCGCGATTATCGTGGGCAATTCTCAATCGCGACATCCCTTCACTCCCAGCCAGGCCAAACTGTGCCAGGATATGGCCGTGCAACTGGTGACCTCGGTCCGCAATGCCAGGCACCATCTGGCGGCCCAGGCAAGAATCCAAAAGTTGACCCAAGAGCTGACCAATGACGTCCAACGCGTGGACAGGACCCATGACGAGGTTGCAGAACTCCAGGACCGACTGGCGGCGGCCCAGGCCCAGTTGGAGGGATATCAGGAGCAAGAGGACCTATCCCGTGAGGTGCGGAACGCCCTGGAGATCAAACTGGTGAGCACCCGGGCCGAAATCGAAACCCTTACCGAGCGCTTGGCGGTGTTGGAAGGTGATTTGAACCAGGCCCATGCCCATGCCGAGGCGCAGGCGCGCTGGCAGCAATCGGAACTGGCCCGTCGGGAGGCGTTGTGGCGCGAGGATGCCCAATCGGCGCAGTGGTTGCAGACGGTGTTGCAGGGTATGACGGCCGGCCTTTTGATTGCCGATGCCAACGGCAAAATCCACGAGGTGAATGTGGCTGCCGAACTCTTGTTGGATCGAGGCGAAGACGAACTCTGCACGATAGGGTTGCAGGACGTCGGCCGCGATGAGCGATGGCGCCAGGCGATAGCTACTGCCCAGGGCGGTGAAGCTGTGCGGTTGACGACTCAGATGGGCGCCCATACGCTGCTGTGCGATATGGCGCCTTTGGAGATCGATCCGGGCAAAGGCCAGGTGGCCGGCATTGTCGTGATTTTGCAGGATATTTCAGCCGAAGTGGGGGACCAACGGGATCGCCTTGGAAACGTGTTGTCTCTGGCTTCCGAGATGCGGACACCTTTGACCAGCATACTCTCCTACGTAGATTTGCTTCTGGGCGAAGCTGTGGGTATAATTGGTGAGGGACAGCGCCGGTTCTTGCTGCGCACCCGAGCGGCTGCTGAGCAGATGCTCAAAATGACCAGCGATCTGTCGCGCGATGCCAGAAGCCAGGACGAGTGGCTCGAGCCCAAACGTCAGGTCGTCGATGTGTCGGAGGTGATTGAACAGGTGGTCAGCGAATCCTCGGCGCAGTTTATGGACAAAGCCATCACGGTAGACCTGGATCTGCCACAGGGCTTGCCGAATGTCGAGGCCGATCCGGATTATCTTCGGCGCGTGTTTGCCAACCTTCTTGCTAATGCCGCGGGGACTTTGGCCGAAGGATCCAAAGTGGAGATCGATGTGGGGCAACTGGATAGCCCGGCGGTCAAGCAGGGTTACGCAGAACTGAACGGCACCGATTATGTGGTTGTGTCGGTCAAGGACACGGGCGGGGGTCTGTCGGATGAAGCGCTGAGCCAGATCTTTGACCGGGGTCAGCCCAATCAGGCAGACGGGTTGGGCGAATCGAGATCGGAACTCACACTGGTCCGCAGTTTGGTGGAGGCGCAAGGCGGGCGCCTGTGGGTGGAAAGCGAATCGGGCGTGGGCACCACCTTCCGGGTCATTCTGCCGGTGCATACGCCGAGCAACGTGCATCCCGGCCTTTTGCCCACTGCGACCGAAACGAGTGGGAACGAATAGCATGGCTTTCGAGCGGGAATCATCAGGAACCTTGGGAACAGATCGGGATCACCTTCTGAGAAGGGTTCGTCCCTTGCTGGGCGGGGCCGGGGCTGTTTTGGTGGTGCTGCTCAGCATGCTGGCGGCTATGGCTGTGGGCTTGCAGGAACAATCGTTGCTGGCGTTTGACGAGCCGACCGAAACGGCAACCGTGGTTCCGCCGACCCAAGTCGCCGAGGTTGCCGTTCCCAAGACGCCTGTGCCCACATCCACGCCGCGACCGACGTCCACGCCGATAGAATCGGCGACCCCAATCCCAACTCCAACCCCTGAGGAATCGCCCACGTCCACACCGGAACCGGTGTGCACACCCCCGGCCAACTGGCAGACCTATGTGGTTAAACAGGGCGATATTTCCTGGGCCAACTTGGCCCAGCGTTACTCTACCACCAAGATTGCCCTGCTGCGCGCCAACTGCATGACCGATCAACCGCTGCGTATTGGGATGGTCATCCTGGTGCCCAAACTCCCGACGCCCAAGATCGTGGCGCCCAAAGCCACTCAGCGGCCCGTGTGTGGGCCTCCTTCCGGGTGGTTCCAGTACAGGGTCCGCTCGGGAGATACGCTGTCCTCTCTGGCGTTCCGCTGCCATACAACTATCTCGGCGTTGCGCACGGCCAATTGCCTGCCGGGCACAACGATTTACGCCAATACCTGGATCTGGGTGCCCTGCTACTTGCCTCCGCCTACCAAGGCACCCTTGCCGACGCGCGTACCGACCAAGACCTCGGCGCCCACGGCAGAGCCCTCAGCGACGGTGGACCCCTCAGCGACGGTGGACCCCTCGGCGACGGTGGACCCCTCGGCGACGGTGGACCCCTCGGCGACGGTGGACCCCTCAGCGACGGCAGACCCCTCAGCAACGGTGGACCCGTCGGCAACGGCGGACCCCTCGGCGACGGACCCGCCTGTGACCGACCCACCACCAACCGATCCGCCGGCGACGGATCCACCACCCACGGACCCACCACCGACCGATCCGCCTGCGACCGATCCGCCGCCCACGGACCCACCGGCGACCGACCCACCGCCAACCGACCCGCCGGCGATCGATCCACCGGCGACCGATCCGCCGCCCACGGACCCGCCGGCGACTGACCCACCGGCGACCGACCCACCACCGACCGATCCGCCGACTACGGACCCGGAAAGCGAAGGGTGACGCTTCAGGGCCCTCATGGAGATGTCCATCGATCCTCCTTTGTTCTGCTATTCTTGCAAGGGAGCATGGATGGCGCCTTTACGATCTTTTTTCATCCCCAAAGGGGATAAGGAAAGGAAAAGTCATGTCAAGTCGCACGTTGCATATAGCAATCGGGTGGGTCCTGTTGGCAACCCTGCTGCTCGTTGGATTGGGGCCGGTGACGGCCCAAGACGGGCCCGGCTCGATGGGGAGCGAGGGCATGGGAGCCTCTGCCGACTATAAGGCCGGGGAGATTCTGGTCAAGTTCAAGGCTGGGAGTTCGACTCTGTCGGCCAATGCGCTGTTGGATCAGGCAGCCGCCAGCCATGTGCGCACTTTGGAGGGGGTTGGGGTGGAAGTGTGGCAGGTGCCCAAGGGCCAGGAATTAGCTATGGCCGAGGGGCTGTCGGCCGACCCTGCCGTGGAATTTGCCGAGCCCAACTACCGGTACTATGCTTTTGAGACGGGCAGCATCCCCAACGATACCTACTATTATCAACAGTGGGCCCACACGATCGTAAATTCGCCCGCGGCCTGGGACGTGACCACCGGCAGCACCGGTGTTGTGATCGCCATCATCGACAGTGGCGTCGATTCGGGCCATCCCGATCTGGCGGGCAAGGTGGTGGCCGGCTATGACTTTGTCGGGGATGACGCCTACCCGTGGGATGAGAATGGGCATGGCACCCACGTGGCCGGGATCGCGGCCGCACAGGGGAACAATGGCCTGGGCGTGGCGGGCATGGACTGGCAAGCGCGCATCATGCCCGTGCGGGTGTTGGATGCGAACGGATCTGGATACAGCACCGATATTGTCGATGGCATCCAATGGGCCCACGACCACGGGGCCAAGGTGTTCAATTTGAGCCTGGGCGGCCCCAACTATTCGCAGGCCATGCAGAACGCGATCACGGCGGCCCATGATGCGGGCCGGCTGGTGGTGGCGGCCATCGGCAACTGCCGAACGGCCAACTCGGTATGCCCGGTGGCCAACCCCACCAACTATCCGGCCGCCTACGCCAATGTGATGGCGGTGGCAGCCACCGGACCCACGGATGTCTATGCCTTCTATTCCCAATATGGGTCGCACTGCGACATTGCGGCCCCCGGCGGATCGATGTCCAGCCTCCAGGACCCGAACGGCATTTACAGCTCCCTGCCCACCTATGCGGTCACCATGAACTCGTCGGGGTACTATCAGAACTATGATTTTGTGCACGGCACCTCTCAAGCGGCGCCGTACGTCTCGGGGCTGGCGGCGCTGATTTGGGCTCAGTCCCCGACCCTGACCCCCGATCAGGTGCAAGGCGTCATCCAGAATACCGCCGTCGATCTGGGGGCGGCCGGCTGGGATCCGACCTACGGGCACGGCCGCATCGACGCGGGGGCAGCGCTGGGCAATGTGTCCCCTCCCGAGGCACCGGTCCTGTCGGCGATCAGCAACGCCGATGGCGACGGATCGTACACGGTGGCGTGGAGCAGCGCGCTGTGGGCCACGTCGTATACCCTTCAGCAATCCAGCAGCTCGACGTTTGCCACGGCAACAACCTTGTACACAGGGCCAAGCACCCAATTTTCCGTGACGGGCCAGGCTGCGGGCACAACCCGCTACTATCGCGTGCGGGCCAGCAATGCCAATGGCACCAGCGCGTGGAGCAACGTGCAATCGGTAACCACCAAGCCCGCTGCGCCGGTTCTGAACCCTATCTCCAACGCGGGCCAGGAGGATGCCTATGTGGTAAGCTGGCAGGCGGCGACGGGCGCGACCGAGTACACGCTGTGGGAGAGCAGCAACTCGGCGTGCAGCGGGGCGACCGTCCGCTACCAGGGAACCGCGCTCAGCTACAGCGTGACCGGTCAGCCCAATGGAACCTGGTATTACTGCGCCCAGGCCAGCAACGTGGCCGGCAACAGCCCCTTGAGTGGATCTCAGTTGACCACGGTGCTGGTAGTACCGGACATCGCCGCGCCAGTGCTGTCGGCCATCAACAACGCCGATGGCGATGGGAACTATACGGCGGCCTGGTCCGCTGTAGCCACAGCCAACAGCTATACCCTGGAAGAGGCCAAAACCCCCTATTTCGTCGACCCCACCGTGATCTATAGCGGCCCGGGGACCTCTCATGGGGTGACGGGGCAACCCGAGGGAACGTGGTACTATCGGGTCCGGGCGTTTAGCGCCGATGCCAAAAGCCCCTGGAGCAACTCTCAATCGGTCTCGGTTCACAGCAGGGTCCATCTGCCTTACGTGGTTCGGAACTATGTCGGCACCGTGCCCAGCAGCAACTGGGTGACGATGATGGAGGAACGTTTTGAGGGCGCTTTCCCGACCACTCTGTGGCAGGTATTCGACAACAACGACACAAGTCTGGGGCCGCAGTATGGTGAATACTACTGGGGTAAGAGGAACTGCCTGCCGTATCAGGGTTCGTATAGCGGCTGGGCCGTCGGCGCCGGTGTGGACGGAGCGAGCCTTAGCTGCGCAAGCTTGTATCCCAACAACGCTTCGTCGTGGATGATCTACGGGCCTTTTAGCCTGGCCGATGCGGTAGAGGCGGAACTGGCCTATCAAGCCTGGGTCAACGTCCTGGCGCCGGGTGACGGTTTGTGCCACATGGCCTCGGTGGATGACACCAACTACTATGGCAGTTGCACGACGGCCCTCTTTCCCCAGAGCCAGTGGCAGACCCGAACCTTTGATCTCACAGACGTCTATACCTTGGGGGATCTGACCGGGAGGTCGCAGGTGTGGATCGCCCTCATCTTTGGTTCGGACGGAGCCGACCCCCGCTCTCATGGCGCTTATGTGGACAATGTGCTGCTGCGCAAGAATGTGGGGGCGGCTGCCTTGGACATGAGCGGGCAGAGTTCGACTTCGGCCGAGTGGGAAGAGCCGGCGGCGCGCACCCTGACGCGCTAGGCGCCCTTTGGGTCGGAATGCGTTACTTGTCAGGGGAACGTTTCGGTTTTCCGAAGAATGCAACTATGGGAGACACGCTTTGCTGTACCCCCATATGCATAAAAGCAAGTATGTTGAGGAGTAATGATAGACACTTGGGCTCCAGCAGGTCTTTTGGAAAGCCTTGCATGGAATCAGATCGAGCCATCACCCCCGCGCCGGTCGTCACCCCCGCGCAAGCGGGGGTCCACCCATGTGCGGAAAAGGATGGATGCCCGCTTACGCGGGCATGACGGCAGCGGTCGGACCCTGCCTTCCTTTCGCGATCTTGATCTTGATGCCAGTGGGATGTGTTTGGCCGCGCCCCCCCTCGGGACTGACACTCGATGAGACGGCTCGGACGAATCGTGGCGCGACTGGGGGTGCTCCTGGGCCTGCTATCGCTGCTGGTGGGCTGCATCCCCAGTTTTCTGGAACCTACCCCCACCCCTGAACCGACGCCCACCCCCACGCTGCCGCCTGCCGATGAAGTGGCGTTTGCCTTTCTCCAGGCCTGGGAGCAGTCGGACTATGCGGCGATGTACTCGCTACTGTCGTCCGCTTCTCAGGCTGCGACTTCTGAGGAGCAGTTTGTAGAGGCGTATCGCCAGGTGGTCGACGAAGCGATCATCGTGGGCGTCAAGCCGCAAATTGTGGCGGCTTTCCAGCCCGGTTTCAACGCCGAGGTTTCCTTCTCGGTCACCTTTCAAACGGGCTTTGTCGGCGACTTTACGGTGCAAAATCAGATTCCCCTTGTCTTTGATCAGGGACGTTGGGGCGTGGCCTGGTCTCCTGCCCTCATTCTGCCACAATTGAGTTCCGAGACCTTTGTCCGGCTCACCACCCGTTCTCCCTCCCGGGGAAATATCTACGACCGCAATGGGCTGGGGCTGGCGGTACAGGGGACGTTGGTCGAAGTGGGGGTCATCCCGGGAGAGATCGGAAACGAGCCCGAGACCCTGGGTCTGCTCAGCGCCGTTCTCGGCAAGCCGACGGGTGACATCCAGGCGCTCTATGCCGAGGCCCGGCCCGATTGGTACGTGCCATTGGGCACCATCAGCGCCGAGATGGGCCAGAATCACTATGAATCGCTCAGCTCTACCCCGGGGGTCCGACTGCGCGAGGCCTGGACCCGTTCCTATCACCCCGATCTAATCGCGCCCCATATGGTCGGGTTGGTAGGACCCATCCAGCAGGAGAATGTCGATCTCTGGCGGGCGCAGGGCTACACGGGCGACGAATCGGTGGGCCAGATGGGGCTGGAACGCTGGGGGGAGCAGTTTCTGGTCGGTGAACGGGGAGGGCGGCTGGAGATCCTCAGCTACAAAGGGGAGCTCGTGGCCGTTTTGGCCGACAAGCCGTCGCACGAAAGCAGCAGCCTGTACACCACCTTTGACCGCGCCTTCCAAAAAAAGGTCCAGGAGATCCTGGGACAGCGATTGGGGGCCATTGCCGTCCTGGAGGCTCAAACCGGGCGTGTACTGGCGCTGGCTACCTTTCCGACCTTCGATCCCAACCTGTTTCCCACGGGCATCAGCGCCGATCAATGGGCCAGGTTGGCGGCCGATGGGCGCCGACCCCTGGTCAACCGCGCCACCCAGGGTACCTATCCGGCCGGAAGTGTGTTCAAGGTGGTGACCATGTCGGCCGGCATGGAAGCCGGAGGGCTGACGGCCAGTAGTAGCTTTATCTGTCGGGGCACCTGGACCGGCCTGGGGGCCGAATGGCCCAAGGTGTGCTGGGCGCGGAATGGTCATGGCCGGATCGCGCTGAATTATGCCCTCACGGTTTCGTGCGACATCACTTTCTACCAGGTGGGGTTGATGCTGAACGGCGTCGGGCAGAACGTGCTGCCCGACTATTCGCGGCAGTTTGGATACGGTCGGCTGACCGGCATCGAGGTAGAAGAGTCTCCGGGCCTGGTGCCCGATCCCAATTGGAAGATCAAAACCAAAGGCGAAGGGTGGGCGCCCGGCGATTCGGTGAACCTGTCCATCGGCCAGGGAGAGTTGCAGGTCACGCCCTTGCAGGTGGTGGTCATGATGGCCGCTGTGGGCAATGGCGGGACTCTGTACCGACCCCAGGTGGTGGAAATGATCGCCTCGGATCCCCAGAACCCCCAATGGGTGTTCGAGCCGACCGAAGCAGGCACGCTGCCGGTGAGCGACGACAACCTGGACGTCATCCGCGACAGCCTGCACAAAGTCACGGCCTCTTCGGCGGGCACAGCCTACAGCGCCTTTAAAGGCTTTGGCCTGACGGCAGCGGGCAAGACGGGCACCGCCGAAAGTGGTCAGGAAGAACCCCATGCGTGGTTTGCCGGGTATGTCCCGGCTGAGAACCCGGAAATTGCCATCGCCGTCATCGTCGAGCATGTGGGCGAGGGCGGCACCTATGCCGCGCCCCTCTTTCGCCAGGTGGCCGAAGCCTACTTTCAGATCCCCGTGACGCCGACGGCGACGCTGACGGCAACCCTGCCGATCACGGCGACCCTGACTCCCACAGTCGAATCCACCATCCAGCCCTGAGGCCCAGGGCCGCGACCTTTTTCCACTGCGCCAGAAGAATGTCCCGCACACGAGCGGGCATGACGGAAGCTGGCGGGCCTTCCCATCCTTTCGCTTACTACGCATGGACACGGCATGCCGTATCCCTACACAAACTGGGTCGGGGCCGTAGTTGATGCTCCGGGCTTTCTTGTGGTACAATAAAGGTACTCACAATGCAGGGGGAAGGATGACGGTAGCTCAGGCAGCGGGCAAAGTGATCTTGTTTGGCGAGCACGCGGTCGTTTACGGCCGCCCGGCCATTGCAGTACCTGTGACCGAGGTGCATGCCCAGGCCCAGGTAGAGCCCGGGCAGGTGGGACAAGGGGTGGTCCTCTTGGCGCCCGATCTGGGGCGGAAGGTGGTGGTCCGTGACGCCGACCAGGAGGACCCGCTGGCGCACATTGTTCGTGCCACCCTTGATACCCTGGGCCGCGAGCCCGACCCGGATGTGACCATCACGGTGACTTCGACCATCCCCATTGCCCGGGGGATGGGCAGCGGCGCCGCTGTGTCGACCGCCGTGGTGCGCGGGCTCACGGGGTACTTTGGCCGCTGGCTATCCTCCCGTTCGATCTCTGAGCTGGTCTACGAGACCGAGATTCTGTATCACGGCACCCCTTCTGGGATTGACAACACGGTGGTGGCCTTTGAGAAGCCGGTGTATTTTGTCAAGGGGCAGGGCTGGGAGGTCTTTTGGGTGGGCAATCCGTTGTTGCTGGCCATCGCCGATACGGGGATCGAAAGCCCCACCAAAGAGGTCGTGGGCGATCTGCGCCAACGGTATGAAGCCGACCCCGACCGGTACCTGCCTCTTTTCGATGGCGTGACCGAGATTGTCCACTCGGCGCGCAAGGCCATCGAGTCGGGAGACCCAGACCGGCTGGGAGAGCTGATGGACGCGAACCACACCCTCCTCCAAGAAATGGACGTGAGCTGCCCCGAGTTGGATCGACTGGTCGTCGCCGCGCGAGAAGGGGGCGCCTTGGGTGCCAAGCTTTCGGGGGCAGGGCGCGGGGGCAACATGATCGCCCTGGTGACCGAAGAGAGTCGCGGGCGCGTCGATATGATGTTACGCCTGGCGGGAGCCACCCAGATCCTGATCACAGAAGTGCGGTAGGGCCTGAGGCGAAAAGCCTGCGACCAGGGGATAGAGTCTCCAGACCTCGTTTGGTCGACGGCCTCAGTTGCGAAAGAATTCTACGATTTCCTCGGCTTCTTCTGATCCCATGACCTCAATAAAGCTGATGCGCGTCCAGGGAAAGATAAAGGCTGTGGCGCCTTCGGTGACATAGTGTAGAGACTGCCCATCGCGACGCCGCGGGTGGGTGATGACGATGCTCTGATCGGCAGGATCGGGAAGCTTCTCTATCTCAGCCAGGATGGGATCTTCGTTGTGCAAGTGCAGAATGACTTCGATTGACATGGATGCGATTCTCCTCAAGACACCTGTATGCCGAAATCCAAGAGTCCGAACGTTTTGAATGGGTGACGCCCTCTGCTGCCGGGCGATGGCCCCCCCATATTGGTGGCTATTTCAGATTGATGGTGAGTATCAGTTTGCCCAGTTGAATCTGGTCGCCGTCTTTGAGCGGATAAGGCGTCTCGGCGGCGATCCGCTGGGTGTTCAACAGTGTACCGTTCAGGCTGCTCAAGTCTTCCAAAAAGATCTGATCTCCCTGGCGCGAGATGCGCGCATGCCGGCGCGAGACGCCCATATCCATCCCATCCTCGCGGGTGAGGTCCACATCGGGGAATATGGCCCGGCTGGCATCCAGGCGTCCCAGGGTTACCTGTTCGGAAAGGGGTAGCTCGACGCGCCCGCCATCCTGAATTGTCAGGATGAGGGTGGCGCCTGTGGCGCCGATGGTCTCGTCCTGTTCGGCGCTTTCTGCTTCCTGATCGCCCAGCGGGGCTGTGGCCTGCTCGTTATTGGCGCATAGGTAGCTGCCACATTCCTCGCAAAAGAGCGTGTTGTCGGGATAGACGCTTGAGCAGAAGGGGCATTGGATCATGTCAACCCTCTCTGGGCAGAATGGGCAGGTCTCGGGTGCCATACCGAATCTTTTTGGCGCCTGTGGGGGACAGAGAACCGGAACGGGCGAGGTGGCCAGCTTCTAACAGCGCGGCTCTTGCCAGCTCAACTTCGCCGAGGTCGAGCAAGCGAGTGGATAGGTTGGTGAGTCGTGTGGCTGCCAGCTCGATCTGCCCCTGGGCGATCTCCTGCATGGCTTTCTGCTGCATTCTAAAGAGGACGAGCCTGCTCTGAATGGTGACAATCTCGGCAGGAATGGGATGGACCGAAATTAAGTGGGCGTCAAAGGCGACGGTTACCTGATGTCGCAGGTGCAGCGGCTGAAGGTCTTGAGCCGTGGCCTGAACATCCAACTGCAGCACCCGATGGTCGCCGGGCGGGTGGCTGTCGAGCAGCAACTCGAGCATCACGACCAAGGGTTCCCCATGAGCCAAGGCGCCCAGATTCATCGTTTCCTGTTCGAAAAATAGAGGACGGATCTTGGGCGACGTCTGGTGGGCGTCTCGAAGGGCCACTTGTTTGGAAAGGTGCGCCGACAGAACCACATTTTGGGCTGCGATGTGGCTCAGGCTGTGGAATTGATCTTGCAGCACCTGGGTGATCTTGACGGGCGAGTCGACATAGATCGACAGGCCGTGGCTCAGGTTGGCCATTTCGTCGAGGAGATCTTCGTTCCAATCGGAGCCAATGCCCATCATGGTCAGGGCGATGCGCTGCTGGCTGGCGGCGCGGGCAATGGCCAGGCAGCCCTCTTCGTCGCCGTAGGTATGGCCATCGGTGAGGAGGATGAGGTGGGTGTGCCGGTTTGAGTCGTGCCAGCGATTGGCTTCTCGAAATCCTACCTCCATGCCACGAAATAGTTCTGTGCCTCCTCGAGCCCGGAGGTTCAGCATGGCCGCCTTGGCAGCTCGTTTGTCCAGGTTCTTTTGGCCCGGCAAGACCAGTTCGGCCTTGTCGTTAAAAGCGACCAGGGCCAGCACATCGTTTTCATTCAGATGGTCGATGAGACGGCTCACACCCTGCTTGACCTGTTGCAAGCGGATGCCCTTCATCGAGGTACTACAGTCGACCACGAGAACGAGATTCAGTGCAAGTCGGTTGTCCTTCCACTCGTCGGAGGCCGAAATCTCGGCTAGGATGTACAACGCCTGTGCCTCGTCTGAACAGGGCAATACCTGATGGCTGGATGTGACCGTCAGGCGCAGGGGCAGAGGACGATCCAGGCCCTGTTGGCGCCGCCACAGATCATAGGCCCGGCGCTGAATCGGGTCGGCCAACACTTCGTAGGCTTTTTGGACCGCCAAAAAGCGTTCGGTCGAGTCGGATTCTTGACTGGTATCGGGGTGATAGCGGCGCGCCATTTGCCGGTACGCTGCCTTGATGATCTGATCATCGGCATCGGGGGGAATCTCGAGAAGGGCGTACAGGTTATCCCGAAATTCCATGGTCCACCTGCAACTCGCCGGCCCGGCAGTCGGGCAGGGGCCAGCCTCGGGAGATCAGGAGTACAGTGATGTTGTCATCGCCATCCTGTTCGTTGGCCTGGGCCACCAAGTTTTGGCAGGCGATATCGGGCGTGGGTGCTTGCTCGACGATGGCAGCCATCTGCGGGGCAGAGAGTTGGCTCCACAAGCCATCGCAGCACAGCAACAGGTATTGCCCCCAGTTCAAGCTGCGATGCACGATGTCGGGCTCGACACTGGCCCCCTGGCCGATGGCTTTGTAGAGCATGCTGCGCTGTGGTGTGACCTCTTCAGGGGTTGCCTGGCCCATCTCGACCAGCCGGGCCGCAACCGAGTGGTCTGTGGTGAGTGGATAGAGGCTCTTGCCCTCACCAAGGTAGGCGCGGCTGTCGCCCACATGGGCGATGTAGAGGCTTTCGGACAGCATCAAGGCCATGGTCAAGGTGGTGCCTGCTTTTGGATAGCGGTGGGCGATGGCGTGGTGGGCCAGGCTTACGCTATCGCGCAGCACTTCGTGGATAGGCGGCATTTGTGTGGGCTCTGAAGGGTCTCGTAAAAGGGGCAGGCCAATCTGTTGGAGGACGTGCCCGGCAACGATTTGGATGGCCAGGGCGCTGGCCTGCGCCCCGCACTCGTGGCCTCCCATTCCATCGGCGACGATGAACAATCCCATCGATTGGGGTGGTTGCCCTTCGAAGGCTCGGGTGGTGAACCAGGCCAGGCCGGCATCCTCGTTTCTTTCGCGGATGCGACCACAATGGGAGGCCATCCCCACCTGGAGATCGTGTTGGCTTGGCGTCGCATGGGGCGGAGCGGAGGGCGACTCATAACCGGTCGGCAGGCAGTGAGCTGAATCCTGGCTTATTGCAGAGGTTGTGTCTCCACTCTGATGCTCGGTGTGTGGGCTCATTTTCTTGTTCCTTGTCAGGTGGCCAAGGCATAGATATGGTGATCCATGGAGCCGATGTAGAGGGTATCGCCGCCCACAAAAGGCGAAGAAGGCACGCCACCCTCGGTCATATATTTCCACAACCCGTGTCCCCGACCGGCATCGACGGCATGAATGGTGCCATCACTCGCCCCCACATAGACCGCATCCAGGGCTGCCGTGGGCGAAGAGGTCATGGGGCTGGCGGCGTGGTACCTCCAACGTTGTTTGCCGGTTTGTGCATCGATGTTGTACAGGAATCCATCGGTCGAGCTTGCATAGACCCATCCCCCAATGACCTCGGGTGTGGAAAGCACCTGGCCCCTGGTCCGGAATCGCCATACAGGCCAGCCCGAAGCGGGATTGAGGGCGTAGAGGTGGCCATCGGCGGAGCCGATGAACAAGAGATCCCCCTGCAAAATGGGCGAAGAGGTGACGCGGCGTGCCGTGTTATACTTCCATTTGATGCCCCCCGTCCGCATATCGAGGCCATACACGTAGCCATCGTCCGACCCCACAAAGATCCGCTCCTCACCGGCAAAAGGGGACGAGCGAATGGGGCCCGCCGATTGGAATTTCCACACGACCTTGCCCGATTGGGCGTTGACGGCATACAGGCAGCCATCATCCGAGCCAAAGAACGCGTGCCCAAACCAACTGCGGGCCGAGGAGCGCACGCAACCCCCGGTTTCGCATTTCCATCGCATGTGGCCCGATTCGCGAGAGACGGCATACAGAGAGCCGTCGTCAGAGCCAATCAGCACCAGGTCCTGATAGATACAGGGAGTGGACGCTACCCCCGCCTGACAGGCAAACTTCCACACAAAGGATCCGTCTTGAGCCCGGAGGGCGTACAGGTTGTGGTCGTAGCAACCGATATACAAGATGCCGTCTTCAACCCGGGGCGAGGAACGGACTTCATCCTCACACTTGAACCGCCATTTGGGTTGGATCTCCTGGGACATGGCAAAGAATGAGGTTCCCAGTCCATGTGTCGCCGCGGTGGGGGCGCTCGGTCGCCGGTTCGGGAGAGCGCTGCGCAACGCCATCGCCATCTCGGTGGCTGTGCTGTACCGCTCGGTCAAATCGTAGGCGAGGGACTTTTCGATCACGGCCTCCAGTGCAGGGGGGACGTTTGGGTTCAAGAGCTGGATGGGCCGTTCATGAAAGGTAAACGGAGGTTCCAGTCGGGGGTCGCGCGCAGTGAGCAGGTGATGCATGGTGGCGCCCAGGGCGTAAAGATCGCCCCGCGGTTCTGCACTGCCCCGATATTGCTCGGGAGGGGAATAGCCTTCGGTGCCGATCATGGTCCCTCTTTGGCCATGTTCGAACACCTTGGCGATGCCAAAGTCGATAACCATGATTCTGCCGTCAACTCGAAGCATCAGATTCGCAGGTTTGATGTCGCGAAAGATGACTGGCGGGTTCTGGGTATGGAGATAGGCCAAGACGTCGCATACTTGCAGGGCCCAGTCGACGACCTGCTCGGGTGCAAAGGGCTGGCGATAGACCTCCATTAGATCGTCCAGGCTTTGGCCCTCGACGAATTCCTGGATCAAATAGCTTCGATGGCCCTCACTAAAGAAATCAAATATCTTGGGGATGGAGGGATGGGACAGGCTGGCGAGAATGTTGGCTTCGCGCTCAAAGTTCTTGATCCCGATTTTGTGCAAGCGAGCGTCGCCGGTCGAGTTGTTGATCTCTTTGACGGCTACGTTGCGGGTGACTGCGCTGAAACGACGATCCCGTGCCAGGTAGACGGCTCCCATGCCGCCGATGGCGATTAGCGCTAGAATTTCGTAGCGGTCTTGTAGGACTGTGCCATTGGACAGCATCCCCTCGCCATGAGGAGCCAGAGATTTGTCCACCGCCGACATGGGATGTGTGTTGAGATTGCCCACGCTGTACCATTTCCCTGAGCAAAGATTTCTCTCATTATACAGCGAATTTTGATTTCTTGCAACTTGAGATTGTCAACCCGGGTAGTCTGTGATGCCTGTATGATTGTTCGTGGGGCCCCAAAAAGCCAATGGCCGGGCACGGCTGCTCAGTGCCCTGGGGTCGGGCGCTGTTTTTTGGCCCAAGGCTTGCCTTTTTGCGAGTCTTGAGGTACAATTCGCCATAGGCCCAAGACCAAGGAACGGGCCTGTCCCCTGGGGACTCGGATTAGTCAGAAAATCGCATAGACCTCGGTGGAGAGGTGAAAGGAGAGGGTTCCATGTCGCCCTGGCTCAAGGCCGGTTTGATCGGTGGTGGAGTGTTGGTGGTTCTGAATTTGATGGGCTTGATCCCGTGCGTGGGCCTTGTGACCTGCCTGCTCGGATTGGTGGCGTATGTCGGAATCGGCGCGCTGGCCGCCTATTGGATGCCGCCGGTGCGCGCGGTGGGAGATGCTGCCGGGCAGGGAGCCCTGGCGGCGTTGGTGGCCGGGGCCATCGGTGGGGTGGTCAACCTCGTCGTGATGACGGTGCAAACAGCTGCGATGGATCCGGCGGCGCTGCTCTCTCAGATCCCGCCCGAGACCCTGGAGCAGATGCGCGAGTTGGGCATGGATCCATCCATGCTCGTCGGGGCGCAATCGGGTATCCTGGCAGGCAGCGTGTGTTGCCTGGGCGGCCTGGTCTTTGCCGTCATCCTCGGCGCGATAGGCGGCGCCATTTTTGCGGGACTCAAGCCTGACTGATCGTCTGGCAGCAGCGACGAGGGGCTGTCCCAAAAGTAGGAAATCGGCTCTTTTTGCAAAAGGAAGCATAGTAAATCTATCTGGTTCACTCAGTATTTGAGAGCCGTCCGATTCTTTGGAAATGCTTTTGGGACAGCCTCCTTTGAATGTTGGGATGCTGAAGCCAAATCCTGATCGAAGGACAAGAGAATGACCCAAGAACGTCAAGACGAAGGGTGGGACGAGCTGGAAGACGATTCGGTGTGTCCCGAGTGCGGGGCCGAGTTGGACCCCGACGATACGGTGTGCCCGCTGTGTGGCGCCGAGTTTGCCTTCTACTGCCCGGTGTGTGACCAAGAGATTTCCGCGGATGCCATCGTGTGTCCCCATTGTGGCGCCGACCTGGAAGAGGACGTGGAAGAGGAATCGCCCCTGCCGGAGGAATTGGAGGCAGCCGAGCAACCCGAGATCGAACGGGCTGCCTTTTGCGGAGCATGCGGCGAGCCGATCGGTGAGGAAGACGAAGAGTGCCCGTCGTGCGGCGTCGATCTATGCCCCGATTGCGGCAATCCCCTCGAGCCCGATGCCCTGGTGTGTCCCCATTGCGGCGCCGAGTTTGCCTTCTCTTGCCCCAACTGCGGGCAGGATCTGGAACCGGATGCCGACGTTTGCCCCCATTGCGGCTACGAGTTTGTTTCGGTTGACGATCTATGAGGATGGGATCGACGCGTGAAACCCGCAAGCGATGATCCCGTCCTTCAGCATCCCGATACCACTCGCTGCCCGGCTTGTGGGGCCGGCGTCTTTTTGAACGATGGGATCTGCTCCGCCTGCGGTCAGGTGTACTGCCCTGGCTGCGGGCGTTCTTTGTCCGATCAAGACGACGAAGAGTCCTGCCCTCACTGCGGCCTGGCCCTGACCTTTCCCTGCCCTGGTTGTGGTTTCCCCAATGCGGCGGGTTCCAGACTTTGCCCCGAGTGCAACCTCTTGTTTGTTCGCCGCTGCCCGCGATGCGGAAAGCGCATCCTCGACGCGCCCGATCGGTGCCCAGACTGTGGGCAGGATCTGGCTCGGCAACGGCGTGGCTTTGCGGCTATTTTTGCGTCGGCGCCGGGCCTGACGTTGCTCAAGTGCTCACACTGCGGGGCCAAGTACCCTTCTGAGATGGGGGCTTGCCCGGCGTGTGGCCTGCGGGTTTGCCCCGAGTGTTTCCTGCTTCTTCAGGGCGACGAGATCGATTGCCCCTATTGTGGCTTTCATGCCGCGCGGCCCTGCCCAAACTGCAATGCCGATGTGGGGTTGGGCTTGGTGCAATGTCCCCATTGCGACTGTCCCCTGTGCCCGGCCTGTGGCGCCGCTGTGGGCGCAAACGACACCGTTTGCGCGTCGTGCGGCACAGAACTGCTGCTATTCTGCCCGGCCTGCGGCGCCGAGGTCAGTGCCGCAGCCGCCGAGTGCCCGGTCTGCGGCGAACGGTTCGACGTCTGAGTCGTTTTCCGGAAGCTGGCTATAAAAGACCCCTCAGGTGTCCCCCGTCGACAGGGATGGTGGCGCCGGTGATGTAGCTGGCGCGTTCGGAGGCCAAAAAGGCCACCAGCGCCGCAAGTTCCTCGGGCTCGCCCATGCGTTGCATGGGAAAGCCGGCTGCGGTTTCGGCCAGCACCTCTTCCACCGGGCGGCCCTGGGCATCGGCGCGGGCCTGGGAAAACTGCAACACACGGTCGGTGCGGGTGTGGCCGGGCGCTACGTTGTTGATGGTGATGCCCTCGCCCGCCACCTGGGCCGTGAGGGTCTTGGCCAGACCCACCACGCCGGGACGGTAGACGTTCGAGAGCAGCAGGTGGTCGATGGGCTCTTTGACAGAGACCGAGGTGATGTTGATGATGCGTCCCCACTGTTGGGCGCGCATGACGGGTAGCACCGCCCGGATCAGGCGGACCGCGCTCATGAGGGTGAGTTGATGGGCAGCCATCCAGGCCTCGTCGTCCATGTCGTCAAAATAGCCGGGGGGCGGGCCGCCATTGTTGGTTACCAGAATGTCGATGCGGCCAAAGTGGCGCAAGGCCTCGTTTGCCAGGTGTTTGATCTGCTCCGCATCGGTCAGATCGATGGCCAGGGGCAGCACTTCCGCGCCTGTCACGGTTTCGATCTCCTGAGCGGCGGCGGTCAGTTGTTGAGCATCTCGGGCGCAGATGGCCAGCCTGGCCCCTTCGCGGCCCAATTCCAGGGCGCAGGCCTTGCCCAATCCCCGGCTGGATGCAGCCACCAGGGCGACTCGGTTCTTCAATCCCAGGTCCATTGTATCCTCCTCTCGCCAATGGCGCGCTTTGCATGGTTCGCTGCGAGTCGGCTGTTGCCTGTAGTATAGCACAGGCAACAGCGGCCCGCAAGGACCCGACGTCCCCTGCTCGCTTGACCTTTTGCACAGGCTTATGCTAAAATGTTTGCCAATGGCAATCTTTTGTTTTGCCTTGGGCTTGGTTCAAAAGAGGGATGAGCGATGGATTTACCACGACCTACCCCCACCGTCGAAGACTATTTGGGCGTGATCTATACCTTGGAGCGTGATGGCGAAGTGGTCATCGGCGCGCGGCTGGCCGAATGGCTGGAGGTTTCGCCTCCCACGGTGACGGCTACTCTCAAGAGGATGAAGCGGGATGGCTGGGTGACTACCAACGCCGCCCGAGAGATATGCCTGACCGATCAGGGGCGAGAGGCAGCCCGCTCGGTGTTGAGGCGGCATATGTTGGCCGAGTTGCTGCTGGCGCGCTACCTGGGCGTGCCCTGGTCGCAGGTCCATCAGGAAGCCGACGAGATGGAACATGCCCTCTCTGCAGAGACGGTCGAAAGGCTGGCAGCCAAGCTGGAACACCCCGAACTCTGCCCCCACGGCAACCCTCTGCCGGGCCACGAAAACCGGCTCGCGGATCTGTTCCCCCTGATCGAGGCGCCGGTGGACCAGCGACTGATCATCCGCCGCGTCCACGAGTCGGCCGAGGAGAGCTTGGATCTGCTGACCTATCTAGAGCGGTGCGGCCTGTTGCCGGGCGCCGAGATCCTCGTGCGCGAGGTGATGGCCTTTAACGAGACCCTCACCATCGAGTGCCAGGGCCAGAGTGTCGTGTTGGGGTTTGTCCCTGCGACCCTGATTTTTGTGGAAAAGGTAGAGGGCGAGTGAATCACTCTGTCTTTGGGAGGAGGCGTTGATGCGGAATTGGATGAGGTGGGCGCTCGTCGCTGCCCTGGTGGGAGTTGGTCTGGCGGGAGTCGCCTTTCGGGATCAGATTTCGTTCTATGGGAATCTGCTTCGGGCTTGGCGGACGGGGCGGCAATTTTACGCCGACTATGAGGGTTTGACCAAGGATGTCGTTTTCCACCCAGAGATGGCGCCCCGCCTGGACGTCTACACACCACAGACCGGTTCCGGGCATCCGGTCCTTGTCTTTGTCCACGGGGGTGGTTGGAAGGACTATGATAAGGAGCTGTTCGCGCCTGTGGCCACGCGGCTCCTGCCGGAGGGAATCGTCGTCGTGATCCCCGACTATACCCTCCATCCCGATGCTGGATACGAGCAGATGGCGGCTGAGGTAGCGGCGGCCCTGGTTTGGACCCTGGAAAACATTGACCGCTATGGTGGCGATCCTGCGCGCATTGTGGTGGCGGGTCATTCGGCCGGGGGACACCTGGCGGGTCTGGCTCTGATGAACCCCCGTTTCTTGAAGGAATACGATCGTACCGACGCGGACTTTTGCGGGTTTGTCGGCATGAGTGGTGTGTACGATGTCCAGGCCGAGGCCGACTATTGGCAGGCTCGAGGCATCACCCCTCAGGTGATGATCGAGGTTATGGGCGGGCCCGAAAATCTGGCTCAGGCTTCGCCCATCCAGTATGTGAGAGCGGACCTTTTGCCCATCCTACTAGTCCACGGCGTTGCCGACGAGACCGTGCCGGTGAGCATTGCCAACGACTTTTATGTTTCCCTGCAATCGGCCGGTGCCCCCAGCGATCGGATCTTGTACGAGGAAGCGGGTCACTCTGATTATCTGTTTACCGCTTTGGGCGATCAGGCCTCCCCTGTGATCCAAGATCTCGTCGGGTTCCTGCACCGCTGTGGCGGGGCAAACCCCTAATTCGGTTCCCGTGCCTGCCCGCGGACGAACCCACAACTGCCTTCCCCGATCAATTGCGAAATGCGCCCGGCGCTGTTATAATGGGCAGGCGACCTGTGGGCGCTGAATTTTCAAAGGACACCAAGTA
The DNA here is from genome assembly GCA_964575225.1 of uncultured Anaerolineaceae bacterium. GTDB lineage: Bacteria > Chloroflexota > Anaerolineae > JAAYZQ01 > JAAYZQ01 > CAZNQW01. The sequence goes on from CAZNQW010000008.1 coordinate 23,377, forward strand.
CCCAGATGGGCAAGCAATGACGCAAGGAAAATCGGTGGAGGGCAGCGGGCGCATCCTGCTGCGAAGTTATGGCTACTTGCGCCCCTATCGACGGGTGATCGTCGAGGCGTATGCCATCGCATTGGCGATGAATGTCCTGGCTTTGCTCATCCCGCAGCTCATGCGCTGGATGGTGGATCGGGGCATCGAGGGGGGCGATACCCAGTTTCTGGGCCAGGCGGTGTTTGCCTTGCTGGGGTTGAGCCTCGGCAAGGGGGTTTTGCACTATTTCCAGGGACGGAAAACCGAGACGGCATCGCAGGGTGTGGCCTACGACCTGCGTAACGCCATCCACGACAAGCTGTCGGCGCTCTCGTTTTCCTACCACGATCATGCCCAAACGGGGCAACTGCTATCGCGGGCCATTCAGGATGTGGAGCGCATTCGATTCCAAACAGGCCGCGCCACCCTGCGCCTGCTGGAAGCCATCAGCCTGTTTCTGGGCACGTTGGCGGTGTTGCTGTGGATGAACCCGAGCCTGGCCCTGTTGTCGTTGGCCAGTATGCCGCTGCTGGCCTGGGTGGCGTGGCGATTCGGCAGCCGATTTCGGCCCTTGTCCCTCATCTTGCAGCAGCAGTTGGCCGTGTTGACCACCCAAGTCGAGCAGAACTTGCGGGGGGCCCGCGTGGTCAAGTCCTTTGCCCAGGAACGGGCCGAGATCGAGCGGTTCGATGGCGAGAACGAGCGCTGGTTCGATCTCTCTAGCCAATCGGTCCGCCTCCGGGCTCTGAACGTGCCGCTCATCGACCTGATCGCCGGCTTGGGGACGGTGTTTGTCGTGTGGTACGGCGGGTCGCTGGTGATCCGCGACGCACTGACGCTGGGAGCGTTGGTGGCCTTTTCCACCTATGTGAGCCAGCTTGTCCAGCCGATCCGGCGCTTGGGCATGATCATCCCGGCGCTGGCCATGGCGGCTGCGGCGGGCGAGCGCATCTTTGAGATCTTGGACGCCGAGTCGGAGGTGCAAGAAGCCCCGGACGCGATTCCTTTGCCTTCGATTGAGGGCCACGTTCGCTTTGAGGGAGTGTCCTTTGCCTATTTTGGCCGCCATCAGGTGTTGACCGATCTCACCTTCGAGGCGCTGCCGGGGCAGGTGATCGCCCTGTTGGGGGCCACCGGTTCGGGCAAGTCGTCCATCATCAACCTGATCCCCCGTTTTTACGATCCGACCCGAGGACGCATCACCATCGATGGCCATGATCTTCGGGACGTCACGCTCAACTCGTTGCGCGATCAGATCGGCATCGTCCTGCAAGAGACGACTCTGTTTGCTGCCAGCATCCGAGAGAATATCGCCTTTGGTTGCCCCGAGGCGGACGAGGCAGACATTGAGGCGGCTGCCAAGGCAGCCCAGGCCCACGAATTCATCGTGCGCATGGATTCGGGGTATGATACCGACGTGGGCGAGCGGGGCTCGACCCTCTCCGGAGGGCAAAAGCAACGCATTGCCATCGCCCGCGCGTTGCTCAAGGATCCGCGAATTCTGATCCTGGATGACGCTACCTCGGGCGTGGATTCTGAGACCGAACGCCTGATCCAGCTTGCCTTGGAGGGACTCATGCGGGGTCGTACCTCCTTTGTCATCGCCCAACGGCTGAGCACCGTGCGCCAGGCCGATCTGATCCTGGTTCTTGACAAAGGGCGCATTGCAGCCAGGGGCACCCATCAGGAGCTGTTGCATCGGTCGGGGTTGTACGCCGAGATCTATCATCGCCAGTTGCGCCAGTGAGGGATCTGGCGCGCCGGCGCAGAATCAATGGCCTGACACGCATGTGTCCGCTTTTCGATAGTTTTTTTGTTTTTGATATAGGGGGGACGGGTTGAGCTTTTCCATTGGTGCTTCGGGCCCGGGGATGGGGCCCCGACAAGCCATCGAGGGTTTTGCCGACAAGGTGGAGGGCAAGGCCTTTGACGTACAGGTCGTCCTCCAGTTGCTGACCTTCCTGCGCCCCTTTCGACGCCGGATGCTGATGGCGGCCTTGTTGATGGTCGTCGCTTCGGCTCTGAGCCTGGCCTCGCCTTATCTGATCAAGGTCGCGATCGATCAGCCGATTGCCCAGGGCGATATGGCGGGCTTGACGCGCATCGCCCTTTTGATCGTGGCAGCGCTGGTGGGGCTCTACCTGGCATCGGCGGGCCAGCAATACCTTCTGAGTTGGGTCGGAGAACGAGTGCTGGCGAATCTTCGGGCCCGGCTCTTTGCCCATCTCCAGGCCCTTCCTTTGGGCTACCACGATACGCACATCATCGGGGTGACTCTGACGCGGGTGATTAGCGACGTGGCGGTGATCAACGAACTGCTGTCGCAGGGGTTGATGACCATGTTCGCCGACACGCTGCTGCTGGTGGGCATTGTGGGTGTGATGCTGGGCATGAGCCCTCGCCTGGCTCTGTTCACCTTTGGCGTCGTGCCGCTGATGGTTTTGGTGACCATCCTGTTTGCCCGGCGCGCCAAGGTCGCCTTTCGGGAGACGCGCAGTCGTTTGGCAGCCGTGGTGGGTGACCTGGCAGAATCTCTATCGGGCATGCGCGTCATCCAGGCCTTTGCCCAAGAGGATGCGTCGCGAGAGCGCTTTGACGAGGTGAACCGCGAGAACCGCGACGCCTACGTCGAGGCCATGTCCCTGTCGTTTGTCTATATCCCCTCAGTCGAGTTCCTGGGGATGCTGGCGACTGCGATCGTCCTGTGGGTGGGCGGGGTGGCGGTGGCCCGCGACGAGCTGACGCTGGGGGTGGTTGTGGCCTTTCTGGCCTACCTCAACCGTTTCTTTCAGCCGATCCAGGAGTTGAGCCAACTCTATACCACGATGCAGGCGGCGATGGCCGGTGGCGAGCGGGTGTTGGAGCTGCTGAACACCGAGCCAGAGATCAGAGATGAGCCAGACGCCATCGATATGCCGCCTATCGCCGGGCGGATCGAGTTGCGCGACGTTTCCTTTTCCTATCGGGGCGAGACCCGCGTCTTGCACCGGGTGAATCTAGTCATCGAGGAAGGACAGACCGTGGCGCTGGTGGGCCCGACGGGCGCCGGCAAGACGTCTATTGCCAACATCATCGCTCGCCTGTACGACGTGACCGAGGGAGTGGTGTTGATCGATGACCTCGATGTGCGCCGGGTTGCCCAACAGTCGCTGCGGCGGCAGATGGGGCTGGTGCCCCAGGATCCCTTTTTGTTTTCGGGCACCATTGCCGACAACATCCGGTTTGGCTGCCCGGACGCCGGCGATGAGGCCGTGGAGGGGGCAGCGCGCATGGCCAACGCCCACGACTTTATCTGCGCCCTGCCCCACGGGTATCAGACCGAGATCCTCGAAGGCGGTGTCAATCTGTCCGTGGGACAGCGCCAACTGATCTGCATCGCCCGCGCCGTGCTGGCCGACCCACGGATCCTGATCCTGGACGAGGCCACCGCCAGTGTGGATACGGTGACCGAAATGCTGATCCAGGAGGCCATGGCGCGGCTGTTGCAGGGACGGACGGCAGTGGTGATCGCCCATCGGCTCAGCACCATCCTCCATGCCGATCTGATCTGTGTGGTGCAGGATGGGCGCATCATCGAGCGGGGGCGGCATCACGAGTTGCTGGCCCAAGGGGGCCTGTACCGCGATCTGTACGAGCGCCAGTTCGTAGACAGTTAGTCCGTCGGCGGCGCAAGCTGTGCGGCAGAGCTTTGGGGAGTTTCCCGGTTCATGGCGGGGGAGGGGAGTCTCATGATTCTGGATGGGGAACATCTGACCCTTGATGAGGTGGTGACCATTGCCTGTGGCGATGGCCAAGGAAAACGGGTAACCGTCACCCTGTCGGACGACGCCTGGCGCCGCGTGCGGCGGGCCCAACAGGCGATCCAGGATTTCGTCGCCCGAGGTGAGGTGGTCTATGGCGTGACCACCGGGTTCGGCGCGTTCAAGGATCGCATCATTCCGCCGGACCAGGTGCAGCAGCTTCAGCGCAACATCCTGATGAGCCACGCCGTGGGGGTGGGCCCTGAACTCAACGAGCCGACCACCCGGGCGATGATGGCCATCCGAGCCAATACGTTGGCCAAGGGCCATTCGGGTGTGCGCGAAGAGACCATGCGTTTGTTATTGACCATGCTCAATCGGGGGGTGCATCCGGTGGTGCCCAGTCAGGGTTCCCTGGGGGCCAGCGGCGACTTGGCTCCCCTGGCCCACATGTCGCTGCCCCTGATCGGGTTGGGCGAAGCGATCTATGAGGGTCAACGGCTGCCGGGCGCCGAGGCCTTGGCCCGAGCCGGGCTCGAGCCGATCACCCTGGAGGCCAAAGAAGGGCTGGCACTTACCAACGGGACGGCCTTTATGGCCGCTGTGGGGGTGTTGGCCACAGTGCAGGCCCGGAACCTGAGCCTGATGGCCGATGTGGCGGGCTGCCTCAGCCTGGAGGCCCTGCACGGGACTCCAGCGGCTTTTGACTCCCGCATCCACGCCGCCCGGCCTCATCCGCGGCAGGTCGAGTGCGCGGCTTTTTTGCGCCGATTGATCGAGGGCAGCACCTACACCCGCGATCCCGATCCCCTCAATGTGCAGGATGCCTACGCGCTGCGTTGCATCCCCCAGGTGCACGGCGCCGTTCGCGATGCCATCTGCTATGCCCGTTGGGTGTTGGGCATCGAGCTGAATTCAGCCACCGATAACCCGCTCCTCTTTTTCGATGAGGAGACGGGCGAGCCCGAGGTGCTTTCTGGAGGCAACTTTCACGGCGAGCCGTTGGCCATTGCCATGGACTATCTGGCGCTGGCTCTGACCGAACTGGGCAACATCTCGGAGCGACGGCTTACCCGCCTGACCGATGAGGCCAGCAACCAGGAGATACTGCCCGCCTTTCTGATCAGTCGCGGGGGCTTGAACTCGGGCTTTATGCTGGTGCAGTACACAGCAGCGGCGCTGGCTTCGGAAAACAAGGTGCTGGCCCATCCCTCCAGCGTGGACACGATCCCGACCTCGGCCAACACCGAAGATCACGTCAGTATGGGCGCGGCTGCCGCACGCCACGCCGCCCAGATCGCCCAGAACGTGGAGCGCATCCTGGCGCTGGAACTGTTCGCTGCCGCCCAGGGGATCGATTTTCGGCGCCAGCGGCTTGGGTCGCAGGTGCAGTTGGGCCAGGGCACGGCTCCGGCCTATCATTTGATTCGCCAGCATGTGCCCTTTTTGGCCGAAGACACGGTCATGTACCCTTATATCGAGATTGTCCGCGCTCTGATCTCCAGCGGGGCGCTTCGGACAGTCGTTCTCGACGCGGTCGGCGAGGGGTGAGGACAAGCCGGGAGGCTTGAATTCTCCGAGGTTCGATTTCACCGATGGCCTACAGGCGTTGGCGGGGAGGGTCTCCATCGGAAAGGAGCGGCGGATCATGGGCAAGAAGCCGATGAGGGCATTGGTGTTGGGCGGAGGGGGTGCGCGGGGGGCGCTTCAAGTGGGCGCTATGCGCGCCCTGATGGAAGCGGGCCTGCAACCCGATATGCTGGTGGGGACCTCCATCGGCGCGGCCAATGCGACCTTTCTCGCCATCCAAGGGTTTACCCCAGACGGGCTCGCAGACCTAACACGCGTCTGGCATCGCGCCGCCGAGTCGGATCTGCTGCCCGATCACTATCTGTGGATCACCCTCCGCGCCCTGTTCAACCGGCAGGGCGGGGACGGGGCCGACCAGATCCGCCAGTTTTTCGTCCAACAGGGCCTGGAGCCCCAGATGCGCTTTGGCGACCTTGTCGGGCCCCGTCTGTTCCTCGTGGCAGCCGATCTGAAAGCGGGGAACACCGTGGTGTTTGGCACCGATCCGAACCATCGCTTGCTCGATGGCGTGTTGGCCTCGTGTGCCATTCCCCCCTGGGTGCGGCCCCTGCCCCAGGACGACCGGCTGTTGATGGATGGCGGCGTGGTGAGCAATGTGCCCATTGAGCCTGCTCTGTCCTACGGCGCCACCGAGATCGTGGCCCTGGATCTGGCCGATCCGCGCCCGGTGGGTCCCGGCACCCTGGGCTTTGGCCCGTTTCTCTTTCAGTTGATCCATACCGTGCAGCAGCGACAGCTCCACCTGGAAATGGACCTGGCTGCGGCCCATGGCGTGCCGGTGCACCACATCAAGCTATTACCCTCATCACCCATTGCGGTCTGGGAACTCGAGCGGTCGGTGGCCCTGATCGATCGCGGCTATGCCCTGATGCAAGAACACCTGACAGCCTATCCCGATGTGGGCCGCCCGCTCCAGCAGCGGGCCTCTTGGTGGTGCCGCCTCTTTGGCCCCAGGACCCTCCCCTGATCGACCGATCGGGATTGGACGAGCCATTACCGGATGCCCATCTAGCTTTTGCTCGGCGTCCCCGTCTCGGGGACGCCATCTCTTGACCGGCGGTTACTCGGAGTCGGGTGGAAAAGTGCCCTCCCGAAGTTCCGAGAGGCCTCCCGCCAAAGCGCCTACCTGCGCAGGCAGATGGGGATACCAGTGCGCTCAGTCTGCGGGCAGCCGCAAGGGCTGCCCCTACATCGGTCCCGGTGTGGAACCTAGGGAGTGCGGCGCTTTGACGTCACACACAAACCGCCAGGTCTTCACACGCCCCGTCATCGGGGATCGGGCGGGAAGGTTCCCTCCCGAAGTTCTTGGAGGGTCTGCTGGATCTCTTGCCGCGTGTTCATGACAAAGGGGCCGTAGCGGGCGATGGGCTCGTGCAAGGGCTTGCCCGACACCAGCAAAAAGCGCGCCCCTTGATCATGGCTGTCGATCTCGACATGGTCGCCATCCCCAAAGGCGATCAACCTGGGCGAGTCGAGCCATTCTCCTATGGCATCCTCGGCGAGTCGCATTCGCGCCTGTCCCTCAAAAAGGTAGGCAAAGGCCGAGTGGCCCCGCTCGATGGGGTGGCGAAAGGTGCTGTGGGGCGCCAGGCGAACGTCCAGGTAGGTGGGGTCGGCATAGATGTCGGTGACGGCGCCTTGCATGCCCTGGTATTGCCCGGCAATCACCCGGATCGCGCCCCCATTCTCAAGGGGCACCTCCGGGATCTGGCTGGAGGCGATCTCCTGATAGCGAGGGCGGGTCATTTTGAGTTGGGCCGGTAGGTTGACCCACAGTTGAAAGCCGGCCATCTTGCCATCGCGCGGCTTGGGCATCTCCTCGTGGAGGATCCCCCGGCCGGCCGTCATCCACTGCACGTCGCCGCCGCCGATGGTGCCCTCGTTGCCCATGCTGTCGCGGTGGGCCACCAGGCCCTCCAGCATGTAGGTCACCGTCTCAATCCCGCGGTGGGGGTGCATGGGAAACCCTGCCCGGTAATCGTCCGGGTTATCGGATCCAAAGTGATCAAAGAGAAGAAACGGGTCCAGGTAGTCCAGTTCGCGGGTGGCGATGCTGCGCCGCAGCAACACGCCCGCTCCCTCGCGGACCCATTGGGGAACAAGGATCCGTTCGATTCTGCGGACCCGGGATGGGGTATCCAGTTGGTTGGACATTCGGCCTCCTGTTAAGGCAATAGTTATTATCTTTATAAATTATAGCCGAACCGAAAGCCGTTGTCAAGGGTGAGCCGGGGGTTGTTGCAGAGTTGGTTATTCAACCTGAGCGGAGCCTTGGTTGCTTGCCGCCCCCGTTCTCGGGGCGGCCTATTCTGAAACCACTCTGGGGGATTTTGGGGGCGGACCCATCAGGTCGTTGGGACCAGGTTAATATGTTCGCAAGCGGGCGTCCATCTAGGGCGCGGCGTTGGGATCGACGGCGTATTCCCACCAATTGTTGGCAATGCCGTGGGTGCTGCCGTGAGCCTTGGGCAGGCGCTCGAACCACCACTTGTGATGGGCGCGGATGTCGCCGTTTCCCCAGTCGCTGCAATTGACCATGCGCGCGGTGCCCTGAAAATGGGGGAAATGGAGCCAATCGTCGCAGTTGCTGGCGACGTAGCGCCGATTGCCCCAGTCGTAATCGGACTGGCTGTTGGGCGCATAGTGCATCCAGCCACAGTTGGCGTCGCCGGGGGCGATCTTGTCGTAGCGGATAAAGCGCTCCCAGAGGTTGCTTTCGCCTCGGTGGTCCTTCCAGACATGCTTGAGGATCGATTCCACCCGGTGGCCAAAGCTTTCCAGCATGGGGCCCACGTCCCGCTCGTAGTTAAAGCCCATGATGACGAATCGCCGGGAAATGCCCTGTGTCTTGATCAAGGGCGGCGAGTTGCACCAGAAGGCGCCCGGCCCCACCATCAGCGACTCGTAGAACCCCGCGTAGGGAAAGGCAAACAGCCACACCTCGTCGATCTGCCCCTGTTCCACCCAGCTCAGGAGATCATAGTCGGCGATTAGGGCTTCATAGTCGACCGCGTCAGGGTGGTGCCAACCGCCGCCGCCGCGCCAGCATCGAAGGAATTCGGCCTCATCGTAGCGAAAGCCGTCCGCTTTGACGGGCCAGGCGTCGGCCACGATCCGCTGTGCGATCTGGTAATCGACCAGGCCGCCGCTGCACTCCCAGAGGTCGGCGATGTATTGCTGGCATAGAAGGTCTACATCGTGCCAGCCCAGGACCTGGGTCAGCTTCCGTCCGCCCTCGCTGTGGACGATCGGATCGAAGACGAGCAAAAGGACACGGGGCTGGAGCCCCTGAACCACAGGGGTTGTCGCCGACACCGGTTGGTCGTCCGACCGGGTGGGTTCTTCCGTTGTCGTGACAGGGCCGAACAGATCCTTTAGCCAGTCCCGCAGTTGGTTCCAAAAGCTCATGAGTTCTCCTTGGGCGTGCCGCCCTTTTGAATGGGCGCGTCGCTGATTATACCACTCCTGCGAGGAGGGTGCAAGCCAATCAAAACGGCCTATGGATCCTGTTGGGTCCATAGGCCGTGAGGTGGGCAGCGGTTTGCGCAGCGTCTGTTACCGGGCGTTTTCCCGCTCTTTCATCAGCTCGGGCGACACGGGCGCATAGTGATCGAACTCCATCATAAAGGTGCCCCGTCCCTGGGTCCGAGAGCGGAGCGTGGTGGCGTAGCCAAACATCGAAGCCAGGGGCACGTGGGCTTGGATCGATTGGCCGCTACCGTTTCGGCTTTCGATGCCGGTGATGCTGGCCATCCGCGAACTCAGTTCGCCGATGATCTCCCCTGTATAATCTTCGGGGGCCACCACTTCTACGTGCATCATCGGCTCGAGCAGGATCGGCCCGGCCTGCGCGACGGCCTTGCGCAATGCCATAGAGGCAGCGGTCTGAAAGGCCCGCTCTGACGAGTCCACATCGTGGCTTTTGCCGTCCACCAGGCTGACCTTGATGTCGACGATGGGTTGCTCGGCAATCACGCCGCGGGTCATGCCGTCGCGGATGCCCGCTTCGATGGCCGAGAAAAACTGGCGCGGCACGGCGCCGCCGACGACCTTGTTCTCAAAGAGGAACCCACTGCCCGAGGGAAGGGGCTCGACTTCGATCTCGACGACGGCGAATTGGCCATGCCCACCGGTCTGCTTGACCAGCCGGCCCTCGGCGCGCGCCGGGCGGGTGATGGTCTCATAGTAGGCCACCTGAGGACGGCCCACGTTGGCCTGGACGCCGAACTCGCGATGGAGCCGGTCGATGGCCACTTCCAGGTGCAACTCGCCCATCCCTGCCAGCAACGTCTGGCTCGATCGTTCGTTTTGGCGCACCTGGAGGGTGGGATCCTCCTCGTACAGGCGCTGCAGGGCGATGGCCAGTTTGTCTTGATCGGCCTTGGTCTTGGGCTCGATGGCCAGTTCGATCACCGGCGCCGGGAACGAGATCTGTTCCAGCATGAGGGGGCGCGTTTCGTCCGACAGGGTTTCGCCGGTGGTGGTCGACTTGAGGCCCAGCACAGCGCCGATGTCACCGGCGCGGATCTCGTCCACTTCCTCTCGGCGATCGGCGTGCATGCGCAAGAGCCGCCCGATGCGCTCCTTCTTGCCGTTGTTGGCGTTCACCAGGCCGTCGCCACGGCGGACCACCCCCGAATAGACTCGGAAGTAGGCCAGGCGCCCCATGTAGGGGTCGGTGGTAATTTTAAAGACCAGCGCGGCGGTCGGAGCCTCTGGATCGGGAGGACAGGCCACCTGTTCCTCGGTGTCCGCATCAATGCCCATCATGGGCGGCACGTCCAGGGGAGAGGGCAGGTACTCGACGACGGCATCGAGGAGCAGTTGAATCCCTTTGTTGCGCAGGGCGGTGCCACACAGCACCGGAACGGCCTTGTTGGCCAGGGTGGCTTCGCGGATGACGGAGCGAAGCATATCGGCCGTCACCTCACCGCCTTCCAGGTAATGTTCGGCCAGGGTCATGGCGCTCTCCAGATCGAGTTCCGCCAGCTTGTCGATCATTTCCACACGGTGCTTGGCCACTTCTTCTTGCAGGTCGGCGGGCACGTCCCTAATTTGGAATTCCGAGTCCTCCTCGCTGCCATACTGGACGAACGTTTCTTCGAGCAGGTCGATGACGCCGCAAAAGTCGCCTTCGCGACCCACCGGCACCTGAACGGCGATGGCATTGGCCCCCAGGCGTTTCTCGATGCTGCGGATGGCCCGCCAATAATCGGCGCCCACCCGGTCCAGCTTGTTCACAAAGCCGATGCGCGGCACGCCATAGCGGTCGGCCTGGCGCCAGACGGTCTCCGATTGGGGCTCTACGCCCGCCACACCGTCGAACACCACGACGCCGCCGTCCAGGACGCGCAAGCTGCGCTGTACCTCGGCGGTGAAATCGATGTGCCCCGGCGTGTCGATGATGTTGATCTGATGATCTTTCCAGGTGCAGGTGATGGCGGCCGACTGGATCGTAATGCCCCTTTCCCGCTCTTGGGGCATAAAGTCCGTCACCGTGGTGCCTTCGTCCACGCTGCCGATGCGGTGGGTCAGGCCGGTGTAATGCAGGATCCGTTCCGACACTGAGGTCTTGCCCGCGTCAATGTGGGCGATGATCCCAATGTTCCGGATGATGTCTAATCGATTGGTTTGTTTCTTACTCATAACGTTACTCCCATCGGACGATGCGGCGGGGCCTTGCCGGCCCGCAGCCGCAAATGGCGCACAAAAAGGAGGCAGCTCACCGAAACTGCGTGAAGAGGCCGCCTCCCTCGGTCGTCCATTCTACACAACAATGGCCGGACGGTCTGCCCGGGCACAATATACCATTATACCACAGGTGCGCCCTGTCTCCAAAAATTGAGAGGGTTCTCGTCAAAGGGTAGAGGGCTAGAAGGCGATCCAGGGTTCTCGGCCAAAAAGACCCGAACTGCCCAGCCCCTTGACGTCCAGGACCCGCCCGTTGGCAAAATAGGAAAAGTCAAACTCGGTCAGGTCGCCCGCTTGGGCTCCGGGAATGGGCATGAGGCGGGCGGTCAGGGGTTTGTCCAGGCGCAGGGCCAGGGTAGCCATGTCGAGGAGGATGCCAGCCAGCTCTTCCTCGCTCACGTCGCCGGGCAGCGGCACGGTATCGAGGCCGGTGCCACAGACGGAGGAATAGAGCAAGAGGTCGTTGACGGTAAACAGGCGCTCGTGGCTACGCGCAGCAAGCAGGGAATCTTCCAAGACGGGGAGCATGAGCCCATTAAAGCCGCAGTGGGGAAAGCGGGCCTGGCGCAGGCAGCTTGTCAGCAGGGCGGCGACGAACAGGGTGCCCGGCGCGCCGAACCGCTCTACGCCCAACCGTTCGACGGCCGTCCCGATGCTCCGCAGCTCTTCGGGAAATGGGGCCCACGAGAAATCGATGCCGGCAAACCGAAAACCGAGTTGCTCGGCCACCGGCTCGACGGCCTGGGCGATCCGTTGCCCTTCGGCCTCGACGGCGGCGATGAGCGTTTTGCGCGCCTCGTCCACCGACCTGGCGCCCGAAAAGGCAGTCACGGCCAGATCTGCCGACTCGGTGGCGATGGACAGGGCCGGGGATCCACCGTCGTGATAGGCGACAGGGAAAAAGGGCGCCAGAGGGTTCACGTTGGCCAGGACTGCCATCCGCAGGTTGCCAAATCCCAGATCCGTGGAATGGGCAATCTCCTGAATGATGCTCGCTGTACGCCGGATGGCTTCCAAATGGATCCCTTGGTCGCGGCGGGCGACGAGGGTCGTGGCAAAGAGGGTCTCGGTGGTGCAGACAAGTTCGACCAGATCGTCCAGCCGCGACAGATCGGCGTCGGGCGCGTCGGCCAGGACCGGACCCAGGGACAAGTAGGAAAAGCCTGCCTCGGAGCAGCAGGACCACAGCTCGCGCGACAGGGGGAGGGGAGGGTCCGGCAAAAGGGACAGGGGCTGGGTGGCTAAACGCGCCGATTGTACGGTCAACCCCTGGGCTTCCAGTGCCTGACGGGTCTGGCAAGCCGCTTCTCCGGCCTGGGCGATGGCCGGCACCCCGCGGGTCGCAGCGTCGATGTTGACAAAACAGGTGATCGAGCGAATGTCCATAGCAGTTCTCCGATAAATGAGGTACAGGCGGCTCAGATGCGCCGCTGGCGAGCGGCCTCAAAGAGCAATACCGTAGCGGCCATGGCCGCGTTCAGCGATTCAGCCTGGCCTGCCATGGGGATGGAGACGGCCCCGGTGGCCAGCGAGGCCGCTTCGCGTCCGGCGCCTGCTCGCTCGCCGCCCACGATCAGGGCCGCGGGCTGGGTCCAGTCGACATGGCCATAGTCTACGCTTCCGTGAGCGTCGGCCAGCCAGATGGGGCGCCCGCTCACCCGCTCGGCGATGGCGGCCCAGGGCAGGGAAAAGACGGGCAGGCGAAAGTGGGCGCCCATGGCGCCGCGGACGACTTTGGGGCTGTAGACGTCCACCGTACCCGGCGATAGGAGCACCTGACCCACCCCGGAGGCCTCGGCCGAGCGGAGGATGGTGCCCAGGTTGCCGGGGTCACGGATCTGGTCGACAATCAGGATCAAACCCTCCCCAGGCGGCAACGGGACGACCGGCACGACAGCCAGGACCCCCTGCGGGGTTTGCGTGTCGGCGCAGGAGGCCAGGACCTGCTCGCTGACCAGCCAGCACCCGTCCTGGGCCTGACCCAGGCTAGGCAGCAGCCGTTGCCCTTCGGGTGTCGAGGCCCAGTTCTCAGTGTACAAAGCAAGAGCGGGCCTGATGCCCGCCCCTGCCATCTCGCCGACCAGGCGTGTGCCTTCCACAACAAAACGGCCCTCTCGTTGGCGCACTCGTCGCCGTCCAAGGGACCGAATGTATTTGATGTGCTCGTTTTGGGTGCTTGTGATCACAAGATCGCAACCCATAGCGGCAAAGAGCCTAGGCCCCTCAAGGGCGTGCCTGGCCATCCCTGCGCTTTTGCCTGTTGCCTAGCCCTTTGCGGCGGCGACGATCTGGCCAAAGGCTGCCTGATCGTGGACGGCCAGATCGGCCAGGACCTTGCGGTCCAACTCGATGCCCGCTTCCCTCAATCCGTGGATGAGGCGGCTGTACGACAGCCCATTCTGGCGGGCGGCGGCATTGATGCGCGCGATCCACAGCCGGCGGAAATCCCGCTTGCGGGCAAGCCGGTCTCGGTGGGCATAGGTCAGCGCATTGAGCATGGCCTCGTTGCCACGACGCCAAAGGCGATGGCGGCCACTGAAATGGCCTTTGGTGATTTTTAGGATCTTATTGTGTCGGTATCGGGTCCGCGGACCCCCTTTTACTCTCGGCACGGTTCAACTCCTCCGAAACTTACTTGTTTTTCAGGTACGGGGCCAGCTTGCGGACGCGCTTGATCATGGCCGTGTCTGTCACGACGTGCATCTCATCATACATGCGCTTGGCGCGAGCCGACTTTTTGCGACGAAGATGGCTCTTGCCGATCTTGGTGCGCATCAGTTTGCCCGAGCCCGAGTATTGAAAGCGCTTGGCTGTGGCCTTGTGAGTTTTGATCTTTGGCATAGCATCCTCCCAACAAAGCGAATGCCCCTATCCTGCTCAGGGGCAACGCATAGTAACGAACCTACTCCTGGTTGCAGACAGTCAAGCAAGGAAAAACTTGCTCGGATCCTACTCCCTGTCGAACACTAGCATCTATTTGTTGCTTGTACCGGGCGCCATGATCATCAACATGGTGCGCCCTTCAAAGCTGGGCCGCTGCTCGATCGTGCCCACATCGGCCAATTGGTCGGCAAAGTGATCGAATAGCTCTTTGGCGACGTCGAGATTATAGATCTCGCGACCCCGGAAACGCATTCGAATCTTGACCTTGGCTCCTGATAGGAGGAAAGCGCGGGCCTGACGGATCTTGAAATCCCGGTCATGGTCGTCGGTTTTGGGCCGCAACCTAACCTCTTTGACCTCAATCTCTTTCCTGGCTTTCCTGGCTTCCCGCTCCCGCTTGGCCCGCTCGTACTGATACTTGCCAAAATCCATATATTTGGCCACCGGCGGATCGGCGTTGGGGGAAACCTCCACCAAGTCCAAGTTCCGTTCTTCGGCCAAGCGCAATGCTTCTTGAAGCGGCAACACGCCCAGTTGCTTGCCGTCGGCGTCAATGACGCGCAACTGCCTGGCTCGAATGGCGTTATTGATGCGAGTTTGTTCCTTGCTGATTTCTGCTCCTCCTCAAATCGAATACACTATCCGCTGCTGCCCTAGACTCGGCTAGAGAAGACTGTGGCCATCGTTGGCCAGATCGGATCATCGCACGGGGGTCCCGGTTGCCGCGCAACCCGAACCGTACAGGCGATTATACCGTAAAAGCCGGTCTAGGTCAAATGAAGGACCGGGATTCGTAGAAAACCTCTTGCGGACCCGGGTTCATAGCTCCCGATAGGCGTCCCCACGGGGGGCCACTTCGAGCACCAGGATAACTAGCCGGTCCTCTTCTATCGCATACGAGATGCGCCAATCGCCCACCCGCAGGCGGTAGAGATTGTCATAGCCCGCCAGCTTTTTGCAACCTGAGGGCCTGGGGTCGTTCGGCAGGGCACGGATCGCCTGGTCCAGCCGGTGCCGTAGATCACGGGGCAATCGCCGCAGAATCCTTTGGGGCTGCCTGGCAAGCTGAACCTCCCAGACCTGGTCGGGGTCACTCATCTAGCAGGCCCTCGGTCACAAGCTCAGCTCGAAATGCTTCGTAGGACACTGCCTGGTTGGGATCCTGTTTGTATTCTTCATAAGCCGCGCCCGCCCGCCGAGCTGCCCGCAATTCGTCAATCTCATCTTGCAGGGCGACAAAGTCTTCGTAGGCGATCACGGCTGCTACGGGCTTGCCGTATCGCTCTACAACTACATCTTCGGTTCCGGCTTGGGCTCGGTCAAGGATCTCGCGCCAAAGGGCGCGGGCCCGGTTGCTTTCCACGACCCTAATGGTCATTCTGATCACCCCTCCCTTTTTTCATGTTTGTCAGGGTTGTACAACACTGACGATTATACCCCGGTACTTTGGCATTGTCAAGGTGGAGGTCCCATGAGATAGGGTTCGCGGCGGTCCGCCTGCAATCTCTGATTGCCCTCCGCCGCAAAAAGCGCGGGATCGTAGATCCCGCGCGAGCGGACAGAGCAAACAACATGCTGTCAAGAGACAACGCAGCAACGGTCTCATTTGCGCCTGTACCTATTGGCGGGGTAAGCGTCTTGCTTTACCCGCAAGCGTTACAGGTCTCGTTTTTCCCGGACGGCCTCTTGGGCGCGAGCCACAAAGTCGGCCACCGACAGGGCGCCCAGATCCTCGCCGTTTCGCAGCCGGACGGCGACGGCCTGGTTTTCGACTTCGCGGTCGCCGATGATGAGCATGTACGGGATCTTTTGGAGCTGGGCGGTGCGGATCTTGGCCTGCATCCGGTCGCTAGAGTCATCCAGCTCGACCCGCAAGCCCGCGGCTCTGAGCTGAGCGGTCACCTCCCGACCAAAGTCGTTGTGACGGTCGGCAATCGGGATGATCTGCGCCTGGACGGGAGCCAGCCACGCCGGGAAGGCGCCGCCATAGTGTTCGATGAGCACACCGAAAAAGCGCTCTAGCGAGCCGAGCAACGCCCGGTGCACCATGTAGGGCCGGTGTTCCTGGCCGTCGGAGCCCACGTAGGTGAGATCGAACCGCTCGGGCTCGTTAAAGTCGAACTGGATGGTCGTCATCTGCCATTCGCGGTTGAGGGCGTCGCGCAGCTTCAGGTCGATCTTGGGACCGTAAAATGCGCCCCCTCCTTCGTCGATTTCGTAGGGCAGCCCCTCGACCTCGATGGCGCGCCGGAGCGCCTCCAGGGCCTGATCCCAGCGTGCCTGCTCGCCCACGGCCTTTTCGGGGCGGGTAGCCAGGTAGGCTTTGATGTCGGAGAACCCAAAGGCCTGCAGCAGTCGCATCGAAAAGCGCAGGACCTCCAGAATCTCGTCCTCGATCTGTTCCGGCATGCAAAAGATGTGGGCGTCGTCCTGGGTGAACCCGCGGACGCGCAACAGACCATGCAGCACGCCGCTGCGCTCAAAGCGGTACACCGTCCCCAATTCGGCCCAGCGCATGGGCAGTTCGCGATAGCTGCGCCGCCGGCTCTGGTAGATCATGATGTGAAAGGGGCAGTTCATGGGCTTGATATAATAGTCCTGCCCATCGATGTCCATCGGCGAATACATCCCCTCGCGATAGAAATCCAGGTGCCCACTGGTTTCCCACAGCCGGGAGCGACCGATGTGGGGCGTATAGACCAGGTCGTAGCCGCCCTCATAGTGCCTTTGCCGCCAATAATCCTCGATGATGGTGCGGATGCGCGCGCCCTTGGGGTGCCAGTACACCAGGCCCGCGCCGGCCTCTTCGTGGAAGCTAAAGAGATCCAGCTCTTTGCCCAGCCGCCGGTGATCGCGTTTTTCCACCTCTTCTAGCCAGGCCAGGTACTCCCTGAGTTCCTGCTTGGAAGGCCAGACCGTGCCATAGATCCGCTGCAACATCGGCTGGTTCTCGTCGCCGCGCCAGTAGGCGCCGGCAGTGTTCAGCAGCTTGAAGGCGTTCCATGGGATCTGCCCGGTGTGATCCAGGTGGGGTCCGGCGCACAGGTCCACAAACCCGTGGTGGCGGTAGAGGGACAGGCTGGTCACCGGTTCGGCAGTGGGCTCGCCGTGCTCGTCCTCCCGACCGGAGGCCAGGTTGTCGATCTGGTCGAGCTTGAACGGCTGGTCACCAAAGATCGCTTTGGCCTCGTCGACGCCCACGTCGCGATGCTCAAAGGGGTATTTGGCCTTGATGATGGTTTTCATCCGTTCTTCAATCTCGGTCAGGTCGTCGGGCG
>CAZNQW010000009.1:0-16980 GCA_964575225.1 uncultured Anaerolineaceae bacterium
ATAATGAGCGGTGACTGGAGTTCAGACGTGTGCTCTTCCGATCTGTTCATGATGCGCGGCCAACTGGAACAGCATCAATATCGCCAGCAGAGCTTGCAGCAGCAGAGCGAACGACTCCATCGGATCATCGAGGCGGCCAGCCACATTTCACCGTCCGATTTTTCGGGAAAAGGTGGACTGGTAAGCGCAGGGGCTCAAAGCGACCTGGTTCGCGTCATTGAGGCCCAGGAAAACGAGCGCCTTCGCCTCTCCCGGCGGATCCATGACGGCCCGGCCCAGTCGTTGACCAATCTGATCTTACAAGCCGAGATCTGCGAGCTTTTGTTCGATAGCGATCCGGTTCAGGCGCGAGCGGAACTTGCCAATCTTAAGACCGCGACAACGGCCACCTTCAAAGAGATCCGCGAGTTTATCTTGACGCTGCGGCCCATGATGCTGGACGACCTGGGATTGGTCCCCACCCTCAAACAATATGTGCAGGACTTTGAGGAAAACACGGGGCTATCGGTACACTTTACCGTCTTTGGACGCGAGGCGCGCCTGCCCCCATACACCGAAGTAGCCGTCTTTCGCGGTGTGCAAGAGCTGCTGACCAACATCGAGCGACACGCCCACGCCTCTCACGTTCAGGTCTCTCTGGACTTTCAGGACACCCTATGGATCGTCAGTGTGGAGGACGATGGCAGCGGCTTTGACGTAAAGGCAACGCAAATCCCCGGACAGGGCCGGCAGGGCTTGGGCCTTGCCACCACACGGGAGCGGATTGAGCTATTGGGGGGCAACATCCAAATCGAAAGCCGGCTCGGACAGGGCACCAAAGTGCGAATGACCCTGCCGAATTCGGCTGAATAGTACCACGTTCCTATTGCCAAAATCCCTTTGGCATGCTATAATGGTCTCAAGCAAGGGGAGAGAACGCAATCCCAAAAATTCCTGGAGAAAGGAGGTGAATACGATGCTGTTTCTGCCGCGCGAAGAAGGACAGGGTTTGGTTGAATACGCTTTGATTCTTGTACTGATTGCTGTTGTCGTGATTGCCGTCCTGATGCTGCTCGGTCCGGCCATTGGTGATGTCTTTAGCACAATCATGGACGGATTAGCAACACCAGTGCCAGGAACCTAGCTTCGGGCACTACATCGCATATCGAGGTTTCATTGTCTGCAGAGCCCCACAGTGTGGGGCTCTGCTCCTTTTCGGCCTGGGTTGCCCAAGCCGCCCTCGAACGCAGCTCATGGTTCCAGATCTTACAGACAACCCCAATCCGCTCTAGCGACTCACGAGTCTGACTTCGCACCTACCGCTGTAGTACCATGAGGCTATTGTCCAACCTCCCGAAATGTGCTATAGTATGATCGGATGAGGTCATTGTTTACAAGCTCAAACAGGAGAAATCGTGATGAAACGGGGATTTTTCCCTAAAGCGAGCCAACCGGAAAAGCAAAAGTGCGCCAATCATGAGGAGGGCCAAAGCCTTCTCGAAATGGCATTGACTCTTCCCATCCTCCTGTTGTTGGTGGTTGCCGTCGTGGACTTTGGGCGCGCCTTTGATGCCATGATCGTCCTCACCAACGCCGTGCGCGAAGGGGCTCGCTACGGCTCTCGGGTGGAGGGCATGACCGTCAGCGACATTCAGCACCTGGTCGTGGAGGACGTCCTCGGCTCGGGCACCAACATCACCAACATGCCCGACTTTGAGGGCAGCCACGTGACGGTGGAGATTGGCACCAACTCTGTGAAGGTCGCCGTCAGTTATGACTTTCAGTTGTGGTTCGGGGGTATCGTCGGCCTGGATACCATCGAACTGACCAAAGAGTCGGTCATGCCCATCATGCGGGCCATGGCTTCACCCTAGATGGCAACACGATGAACGAAAAATCACGGTATCAGAAGACAATCAAGCGAGAAGAGGGACAAGGGTTGCTGGAATTTTCCCTCATCTTTACCCTCCTGATGATGCTTCTCTTTGGCATCATTGACTTTTCCCGCATCTTTTTCGCCTATGGCACCATGTCCCATGGGGCGCGCGAGGGGACCCGGTATGGTATCATCCATCCGGGCGATCCTGCCAATCCCGGCGACGCGGCCAATCAACAGATCATCCAAATCGTGGAAAGCCGAATGTTCGTGCTGGGCGGCGACTCGGAGGTCGAATTGTCCTATCCCGACGGCTGTGCCACGTCGCTCTGCCCCATTCAGATTCGCGTAACCAGTTCCATGGACGTCTGGACTCCGATCATACCCGAAATCACGATCGAAGCTCGGTCGACCATGCACATTGAATGACCCATGCCCCAGACTGAAGGGAAGGAGGGGGTGTTGTGAACAGCGAACCCATTCAGGAAAAGGCCCACCAACGGGGACAGTCGCTCGTCATCGTAGCCGTGGCGATGATCGTGCTTTTGATATTTGCTTCCATTGCCGTGGATATGACAAGCGCCTACGCCCAACGCCGCACCGACCAGAACGCAGCAGATGCCGCCGCTTTGGCCGGCCTGCGCGACCTCTCGCGGCAGTTGAACTTGTATGGCCACACCATCGGCCTGTACGGCAGCGAGACCGCTATCCAGCAGACCATGAACGAGTTTGCCGAATTGAACGGAGCGCCCGACTCGGACGGTGTGGCGGGCAACGCGATCAATACCCATGTCACCGGGTATTATCTGGGTGAAGACGGCAACCGCGTCAGCGAACTCCCCATCGGCTCGACCAACATCGTCCATCCCAACGCTCGGGGAATCGAGGCATTGATCCAAACGACTGCGCCCTCTTTCTTTAGCGGCGTCGTGGGCCTGGATGGCATTCCAGTCGATGCCGAAGCAGCCGTGCTACTCCAGGGCGGCGTCTGCTCTGCCGGCTGCCTGGCGCCCATCGCCACCCTGACGATGACCTTTGAGTTTGGCCAGTGTTACAACATCTTTGACGGCCCCAATGCCGGAGCAGCCGATCACGGTGGCTCTCAAGAACCCCTTTTCTGCTCCCAGGACAACTCGTATGCCTGTGAGGTGGACGACGACTGCAATTTGGGAACCTGCAAATCAAACGGTCGCTGCACCAACGATGCACAGGTATTGTGCAGCTCGAATGTCGACTGCAATCTGGGCACGTGCGTGGCCTCTGGCGGAGAGGCCGGCGGCAGCGACGGCGGCGGCGGCTTTGGCTGGCTCAACTGGACCTGGCAGGGCGCGGGCCACTCCTGCAAAGACGTCGGCGAGCCCGATGACTGCAGCGCACCCTGCACCGAATACAACCTGACCCCCATGACCTGCCTGAGTGGCAACGTCCACGTGGGCGATTGGGTGGGCAGCACATCGGGCCTAAAAACCACACCCCCAAAATTGGGCGCCGGGTTGGATGCGTACATCGACACCGGCACCCCGATCACGGTCATTATTTACGATACCTACCAGGGCACCGGCTGTGCCAACATGGCCAATGGCGTGAAAAAGGGACTGGCCTACCATGTCGTCGGGTTTGCCAAATTCAGAATCACCGGCTACCAACTGCCGCGCGGTGTGGGAAGTGCCGTCATGCGCGATACCCTTGACCCCGCCACCTGCATAGACTGGGGGGCCGAAGGCAACCGCATCACCGGCGTCTTTTTAGAGTGGGTTGAGGGCGATGGAGGCGGTGACTGCAATTACTTTGGCATGACGGGCCCGGTGATGGTCAAATAACCGGCGAACATTCGCAGGAACCGGACACGCGCAGGACAGGGCCCCCGCGTAGCCAAGGGGCTGTCCTGCGCCTGCTATAATGAGCGGAAAGGGAATTGCTCCTCGCCATATTCTGAGGAGCAGGAGGAAAAAGCAATGAGTCGTGGCACAGGGTTGAGCAGGGGTCTGATGGTGGGCTGCCTGGCGTTGATCGGCTGGATGGTATGGGCTGCGCCTGTCCACGCAGACGAGCGGACCATCTCGGACACCACGCTGGAGCAGTTCAACGCCGGCGCCTTTTACCACACCGGCCTCACCCGCTACGGCGACGGCGAGGTGCAGCTCCTGGTGGCCGGCATCGCCGGGGAATGGATCGCCGACACCAACACCACCGGATTGCCCGCGTTGCAGCGACACACCGCCGTGCGCC
The DNA here is from genome assembly GCA_964575225.1 of uncultured Anaerolineaceae bacterium. Taxonomy (GTDB): domain Bacteria; phylum Chloroflexota; class Anaerolineae; order JAAYZQ01; family JAAYZQ01; genus CAZNQW01. The sequence continues at coordinate 4,085 of CAZNQW010000009.1, forward strand.
ATGGGGACCACATCCTGGTCATCGGGGGACGCGATGCCAGCCCGGCCGGTGTGCGAACCGTATATTACACGACCATCGACCCCCTGACCCACGATCTGGCCAAGTGGCAGCCGACCACGGCGCTACCCTCGGCCACCTACCCCAACGGCCTTTTTTGGCACACATCCGTGGTGGTTCACGATCGCGTCTATGTTTTAGGCGGTACATATGACGAATCGAACAACTACGACCACGTCCTGTCTGCGCCCATCAACGAGGACGGGACCTTGGGATCCTGGACGGCTACCACGTCTCTGCCTGTCAAGCTGCGCATCCTGCAGGCCGCGGTGGTCAACGACCGCATCTATGTGATAGGTGGCCGGGGCGAGGGGAACGAGCCCCACAAAGAGGTTTATTATAGCACCCCCAACCCCAACACGGGCGTGATCGACAGTTGGACCCAGACGACGGCCGATTTCCCTCACGAAGTCTTTGGCCACATGGTGGCTGTTCACGAGGACAAAATGTACGTGATGGGTGGTTACCCGCGAGCGCTCGGCGACTTGACTACATCCCCATACGCCCATTTTGCTACTCCAGACCCAACAAGCGGCGATATCAGCGGCTGGACGCAGGTCACCGATATGTCCAACAACCTGTACGGCGGGGCAGGCATCAGCCTGAACGGTGTGCTGTTCACCACCGGCGGGGCCTATAGCTTCCTGGCCTTCCCCTCCGATTATGTCGGCACATCGTTCATCGCCGACGATGGCGCCATCGGCAGTTGGCTGGACACCAGCCTCATTACACCGGCCCGTTACTGGCACGCGACTGTTGCCAGCCGGGACGGCTGGCTGTACGTGATCCACGGCAGCAGCGGCGCCAACCCCATCGCCTCCATTAACCGCGGCACCACCAGCGGCGACGGGGACCAATATGCCCCTGACGGGACCTTTACCTCAGCCACCATGGATCTGAAGGCATCCAACAAGCTCAAGCGGCTGGCCTGGAATTCCACCCTGCCCGATCCAACGCGGACGGCAGTCAACCTATCCTATCGCAGCGCGATTCTGCCTGGCGATTGGACGGATTGGTCTGCTCCGGTTTCCTCCCAGGCAGTCGCCGGCCCGGTGACCACGACCCTCAGCCTGTCGGGCAACGCCCGCTACTTCCAGTACAGGACCGAGTTGAGCACCCAGATCACCAACACGACTCCCTCCCTGAATGCCGTACAACTGACCTACGAAGTGCCGGCCTACCTGGTCTCGCTGGTCAAAGGATCAGAACCTGGGCCCGGCAGCATCGTCAAGCCCGGGAGCCTCATCACCTATTCCCTAACCTACATAAACCCGACCGAAGGCATGACGGCTACCAACGCCTACATCCTCGATCTGGTGCCCGAGAACACCGTCTATGTGCCCGGCAGTATCACCGGCACGGGCGCCATCGACACCGATCCGACCAATTTGCGGTGGGACGTGGGTACCGTCAAACCCGGCGACGAAGGGATCGTGAGCTTTGCCGTCCGGGTGAGTGATACCCTGACGCAAACCACCGTCATTCAGAACGAAGCTCAAATTCTGAGTGATAGTGGCCCCGCCCGCAGAAGCAACCTGGTGGAACATACTGTGGAGCCACTCCCATACTTGATAGATCTGACCAAGGACGCCGTTCCGGTTGCAGGCAGCACCATCAAGCCCGGGACTGTCATCACCTATGCCCTCACCTACATGAACCCGACCGAGGGACTGACGGCCACCAACGCCCACATCCTCGATCTGGTACCGGAAAACACCACCTACGTGCCGGGCAGTATCACCGGCGCCGGCGCCATCGACACCGATCCGACCAATTTGCGGTGGGACGTGGGCACCATCAACCCCGGCGACGAAGGGGTCGTGGGCTTTGCCGTCCAGGTGAACGACAACTTGACGCAAACCACCGTCATTCAGAACGAAGCACAGCTCCTGAGCAACAGCGGCCCCACTCGCAAGAGCAACATGGTGGAACACACCGTAGAGCCCTTTGTCTACTCGTTGGATCTGACCAAGTCGGCCCTACCCACTTCAGGAAGCACAGTACAGCCTGGTGACAAGATTATATACACCATCGATTATGTCAATACAGGAGAAACCGCGCTCCTCGGTTGCACACTGGCCGATCTCTTTGTACCCGAAGACGAGTACACCATCCTGTCAACCGATCCGGCAGTGGGCTCGCCGCCTGCCGTCTGGACCCTGGGCACGCTAGAGCCCGACGATGCGGGCCAGGCCCAGTTGGCCATCCAATTGGCCGACATCATCTGGCCCAAGGACTGGGTGGTCACCAACCAAGCCGTCCTGGAGAGTGTCAATCTTCCTGTCCAAACCAGCAATGTGGTCTCCCACGTCGTCTCGATGCCGGGTCAACAGTACCCAGATTTGGTGATCGACGATATAAAATGGAACCCGACCACACCCCAAATCGGAGCGCCAGTGCAGTTCCACGTCAAAGTTGCCAACCGCGGCGATGTGGGTGTCAGCACCCCGTTTTTCATCGAACTCTACATCAAACCTGCGCCCTCGACACCGCCCACAAGTCCCTCGGACCATGACCTGGGATACTGCGTGGGTGACTGCTCTGTCCCGAGAGAGGACTTTGTGGAGGCCATGGCTGCCCTGCCGGTGAGCCAGGATCTGGACGACGGATTCTGGGTGATCTTCTCAGGCAGCGAAGGCCAGTTGGTCTTTCCCAGTGTGGGCGACTATACCGTCTATGCCCAGATTGATGTGGCCTTCTCTGGCGATGATTATCACGCCCTGTGGGGTGCCCAGGCCGAAAGCAACGAGACCAACAACATCCGCGCCAAGGGCCTGCACGTCGGTCCCCCGCGAATCTATCTGCCGGTCATTCATAGGAATTCGTACTAATGGCACACAGAGTTGTTATCTCAGACTTGCTTTTTCCACGGTTTTCTGGTAGAATAATACTTACTGTTAGGTTGTTATGCACCGGTTTGACAAGGAGGCAAACACTATGCGTAACCCATATTTCACGCTAATGGTCTCCGGAATCTTGGTGCTCTGCGCGATCTTGGTTCTTCCGGCCGGCGTTTTGGCGATCCAGCTCCCGCCACCACCGGACAAGACGCCGATCGTGATCCCCACGGACGCACCTACTGCGGCACCCACGGACGCACCTACGGCAGCACCCACGGAGCCGCCCACGGAGGCGCCTACCCAAGCACCCACTGATGAACCGACGGTAGAACCCACTGAGGCGCCCACCCAAGAGCCCATAGCCAAGCCCACCAGTGCGCCTACCGAGGCGCCTGTCGAAAATCCCTCCTCAGAAGGGCGGGTAGTGACGAGCTCCAAACCCGATCCCAATTGCCAGGCGATGGTGGCAGGAACAGTCACCGAAGCCAACGGTCGACCTATAGCAGGCGTCGAGGTCAGCTTGACTGGCGAGGGGTTGGAGCGCAAAATCCTCACAGGCGACGCAGGGAACTATGGATTTGGCGGCCTGTGTGCAGGCACCGTCACTTTGGTGGCGGCCATGCCGGGTGGGAAGATCAGCCCTGCGGCCACACTTGAAGTGGATGGCCAAGGTTCATTCGTCGTCAATCTAGGATTCGGCTCCGATGCGCCCAAAGAAGCCCCCCTGGTTGAGGAATCGGCAACTGCACCTGTACCGCCGCAATCTTTGGCCGATCAAGAACCCACCATGCCTGCCACCGGTTTTCCGGGCATTTACCTTTTGGCAGGAGGAGCCATTCTCGGGATGCTTTTGACAATCACCTTTGGAATTTGGCGCACAGTCCAAGCGCACCAAGACCAGTAGGCACTTGCCCATTTGGCATAGGGCTTCAGCCCTGACGACAAGGAGGAAAGGTCCATGCGGCGCGGAAGAATTCTGATACTTTTGGGGTTGATCCTTGCCATCGGCACAGCGGCCGCGGTTTTTGTGCTGCTCCAAGGCGCATCCGACCAACCAAGCACCGAAGTGGAACGAGAAGAAGTGGTGGTTGCTTCCCAGCCCATCGCCGAGGATGAGCTTGTCGATGGTCGCCTGGAGATGAGGGCCATCCCCATCGAATTGATTCCCGAAACGGCCTTGCGGAACCTCGAAGGCACCACCGGGATGCTGGCAGCCGGCCCCATACCCCAGGGAACCGTAATCCAGCCGGCCCTCCTTGTCAGCCCGGAACAACTCGCGCGCGAAGGCGAGCTGGGAAAGGTGATCGAACCAGGATTCCAGGCAGTGGCTCTCCCCATCGACGAACTATCGGCTGTTTCCTATGGCATCCAGCCAGGGGACAATATCGATATACTGATGACGTTTGCGTTCATCGATATCGATCCAGAAGAGCAGATCATCGAACCACTCTGTCCACCCGATTGCGGTACGGCTGGGGAGGGTGAAGCCGTCCAAGCGATCTCGACTCTGCAGCGGCCACGGCGGACCGCCCAGCTCACCCTACAAGATGTGGAAGTATTGGGGGTGGGGCGATGGAATTTTTTACCGCCACCTACAGAACAGCAGCAGGCGGCAATCGAAGACGGACAGGTGCCCCAAACCGAGCCGCCACAATTCATCACGGTTATGCTCTCACCTCAAGACGCCCTGGTCTTGAAACTGGCGCGGGAATATGGCGCTTCCATCCAACTGGCAGTACGAGCTCAAGATGACCATCAAACATTCACCACCCAACAAGTGACACTCGATTATATTCTGGCCCGCTTTGGCGTCAGTGTACCTAACAAGCAGCCTTTCTCTTTGTTGGCACCGATTGAAGAAGCTGCGCCATAAACAATCCCCATACCCCAAGGGGAAAGAATCGTTATGAACCAGTCATCGACCGGAAAGATCAGGCTTTTGATCGTCGACGATATCAGCGAGACGCGCGAGAATCTGCGCAAGCTACTCTATTTCGAAACGGACATCGAAATCGTCGGCACCGCCTCAAATGGGCGAGAAGCCATCGAACAAGCCAAAAACCTGCGTCCCGACATTGTCCTGATGGACATTAACATGCCCGATATGGATGGCATCACCACCAGCCAAGAGATTGGCAAGGTGGCGCCCATGTCCCAGGTCATTATGATGTCCGTACAAAGTGAGGCCGATTATCTCAGACGCTCCATGTTGGCCGGAGCGATGGACTTTTTGACCAAACCCTTTACCTGCGAGGAGCTTACCACCAGCATTCATCGTGTGTACGAGATGGGAGTCAGCCGACGCGCATCCATGCCCCAGCTTCCCTCTGACGAGCCGGGCCAACCAATCGATTCAGTGCGCCGCAAGCCACGGGCGTCTCGGGGCGGCAAGCTCTTGCTCGTCTACAGTCCCAAAGGGGGAACGGGATGCAGCATGGTGGCGACAAACCTGGCTGTGGCATTGGCCAAGCTTACGAACCAAAAAGTGGTACTGGTGGACACCAGCTTGCAGTTCGGGGATGTCGGGGTTTTGCTCAATTTACCGGGCAATCCAAACCTAGCAGACGCCGCCTCTAAAATCGACTCGCTCGACAAGGAACTGATGATGGCGATCCTGTCACCTCATCCTTCTGGCATTCAGGCGTTGCCGTCGCCATCCACCCCAGAAATGGCAGAAGCCATTGCCGCCGAAGATATCAAGACCATTCTAAATTTCCTTCGTACGCACCATGATTATGTTGTGGTCGACACCTGGAGCTATTTGGATGACACGGTACTGGCCGAGATGGATCTGGCGGACCGGCTCTTGCTCGTACTCACGCCCGAGATCCCTTCCGTCAAAAGCACCAAGCAGTTCTTCGAGATTGCCGAAGCATTAAAATTTTCGGACGATCGCATCGATCTCATCCTCAACAAGGTGATTCCGCGAGATGGGATTCGGCCCGATCAGTTAGAAAGCAGCATTCGGCACGAGATTCGAAGCCAAATCCCATTCGATGCAAAAACCGTCCGTCAAGCGTGCAATCAAGGACAGCCCTTTGTGATGGGCGAGCCCAGCAGCCCCTTGACGGAAGCTATCTTGGAACTGGCCCGACAAGAGTTGGCATTGTTGAATCCCCAGCCAGAACCAGATGCCGAGGAAGAGCCGGATCCCAGTCCGGTAGGCCAAAAGAAGCGAGCCGGGCTTTTTGGTCGCTTGAAACGCTAATTCAAAACCACTCGAAACCGGGAGTGAAATTATGTCCCTATTGCGACGGATCGAGAAGAACCAACAGATTCCAGCAGAAGCAGCAGCACAGCAGGAAGGTCGACAGACCCGTTTGGAAGACTTGCGCATTCGGCGCGCACCCGCAGCGCCAGCCCGCGACACCTTTCACGATCTCAAGACGCGCATTCACACCAAACTTATCTCGGAACTCGATCCCAAAATGGACGTCTCCAAAACCGATGAGGTACGACAGACCATAGAGGAGATGTACGACGCCATGCTGGCCCAGGAGAACCTGATCCTGGGTCGGGCCGATAGACAGAGACTCCTGGAGCAGATTGTCGCCGAGATTCTCGGATATGGTCCCATCGAACCATTGCTTGCCGATGATACGGTCACTGAAGTCATGGTGAACGGACCCAACGCCGTCTATGTGGAGCGCAGCGGACGAGTACAGCCCACCGACATCAAATTTGAGAACGACGATCATGTTCTGCGCATTATCGACCGGATCGTGTCGCCGCTGGGACGCCGCATCGATGAAAGCCAGCCCTATGTGGATGCTCGCCTGCCGGACGGTTCCCGTGTCAATGCCGTGATCCCGCCGCTATCTCTCATCGGGCCCATCCTGACCATCCGCAAGTTTGCTCGAATTCCCATCACCGCCCAATCGCTGCTCGACTATGGCACGGTCACACCGGAAGCCCTCGAGTTCATCAAAGCCTGCGTGCAGGCCCGCCTGAACATGGTCATTTCGGGAGGAACCGGCTCGGGCAAAACAACCACTCTAAACGTTTGTTCGGCCTTTATCCCCAATGATGAACGGATTATCACCATCGAAAACGCCGCCGAACTTCAGCTCCAACAGGATCACGTTTTGACCCTGGAGACCCGCCCTCCCAACGTGGAAGGCCGCGGGGAGATCGACATGCGACAACTAGTGATCAACAGCCTTCGTATGCGCCCAGATCGGATCATCGTAGGGGAATGCCGTGGATCTGAGGCCCTCGATATGCTGCAGGCCATGAACACCGGTCACGACGGCAGCATGACCACCGCCCACTCGAACAGCCCACGAGATACCCTAGCCCGCATGGAGACGATGGTCCTGATGGCTGGAATGGATCTTCCCCTGCGGGCCATTCGCGAGCAGATCGCCTCGGCTTTGAATGTGGTGATCCACCAGGAACGACTGCGCGATGGTTCGCGCAAAATCACCAAAATCACCGAAGTCCAGGGTATGGAAGGCGACGTGATCGTCATGCAGGACATCTTCCAATTCGAGCAGCAAGGGATCGAGGCCGGGAAGGTCATTGGCAGCCTGCGACCGACTGGGATCCGTCCCAAATTTATCGAGATCATTGAGGCGGCCAACATCCACTTGCCGCCCACAATCTTTGGAGTCGGGCGTCGGCTGTAAAGCGGGCCTTGCTGAGCCCGACGGATCGGCCACAGGTGAGACCAAAGGACGCAGCCTGCCGGAAAGCTGGTAAGGAGAAAACGCTGGATGGATGCTCTTCCGCAAGTTTGCATGAACCCCGCAGTCATAGCCCTTGGCGCGGCGCTGGCTGTACTCCTGCTATTTGTGGGATTGGGCCGAACCCAACAGAGCAAGGACGAAACCATTGAGGGCCGTCTCGAGTATTATGGCGGTCGCGTAAAAGAGGAGAGCAGCTCACCCAAGAAGGGCGGGCGCACAGCCATCGATGGGTTGGAAGACGCCGTTACCAAAGGAGGATTCGGGGCCGATCTCCAAACAGAACTGGCGCGGGCCGATGTCAAACTTCGTGTGTCAGAATTTGTGGTTCTGTCTGTCATCTCAGTTCTTGGTTTCTTTGCTGCTGCTCTGATCATTTTTGACACCCCACTTCTCGGATTGGTGTTTGGCATCATCGGGTTCTTTGCCCCACGCGTGTACCTGAACATACGAAAAAGCAGACGGTTGAATGCCTTCAACGACCAATTGGGCGATACCATTACCCTACTGGCCAACTCGCTGCGCAGCGGCTATACCATCGTCCAATCTATGAAAACCGTTGCCGAGCAATTACCCGATCCCATGGCATCCGAATTTCACCGCGTGACCCAGGAAATCGCATTGGGCCTGCACTATGAAGAGGCCTTGAACAACATGATGCGCCGGATGCCCAGTGACGACTTGGATCTACTCATCACGGCCGTGAACATCCAGGGCAGGGTGGGCGGGAACCTGGCCGAGATTCTCGACACCATCGGTCACACCATTCGCGAGCGTGTCCGCATCAAAGGCGAAATCCGTGTCCTCACAGCCCAGCAAATGATCTCGGGCTACGTGCTGACCGGCTTGCCCGTAGCCCTGGGCCTGGTGCTGTACGCCATTAATAGATCGTACATAGGCCGCATGTTCACCGATCCCTGTGGCTGGATCATGATTGGCGTGGCGCTGATGATGATCGCCCTAGGGTTCGTAATTATCCGCAAGATTGTCAATATTGAAGTCTAGTGGCTTGTAGCGCCCGAACTTGAACTGGAGTAACTCGAGATGGTATTACCGATCGTAATAGGGGCCTCGGTACTCGCCTTTTTCTCGATCATGCTGATCATGATTGGAATCGCTGCGCCCCGCCCTGCTGATGACGTAGACGCCCGGCTGGTCGCTTATGGTGGACGCGCGATGAGCCTGGAAGAAATCGAACTGGCTCAACCCTTTAGTCAGCGCGTCCTCATGCCGATGGTGAAGGCAAGCGCCCAATTCATGGCCCGCTTCACACCCCAGAAGACCCTGGAAAACACGGCGCGAAACCTCGAGCTGGCGGGCAACCCAAACAACTGGAGCACCACCGAATTTTTGGGCCTCCGGGCACTGGTAGCCCTATTATTAGCCGCAGCATCCTTCTTCCTGACCATGATCGCCGACCTGGAGGCAGGCATGCGGTTGCTGTTTATTGTAACCCTTGGTGCGCTTGGGTTTGTACTACCCAGCATGTGGCTGGGTGGGCGCATTCGGCAGCGCCAGGATGAGATCATCAAGACCCTCCCCGACGCCCTTGATCTGTTGACCATCAGCGTGGAGGCAGGATTGCCCTTTGATGGAGCCATGCAGCGTGTAGCCGACAAATGGGACAACGAACTCAGTCGGGGTTTTCAGCGGGTGCTCAACGAGTTACGGGTGGGCAAATCCCGTGCTGAGGCTCTGAAGGATATGGCCGATCGAGCGAATGTGCCCGATGTTACCAGTTTTGTCGCAGCGCTCATTCAGGCCGATCAGTTGGGTATTAGCATTGCCAAAGTGCTGCGCATTCAATCGGAACAAATGAGGATCAAACGACGTCAAAGAGCTGAGGAAAAAGCACATCAGGCGCCGATCAAGATGTTGATGCCCATGACGTTTCTCATCTTTCCCACCATCCTGCTCGTCATCCTGGGCCCGGCTGTCCTTATTTTAAAAGAATCGGGCGTGTTAGGTTCTCTATGATGCGCTTGGTATAACACGGGCGCACAAACAGGAGGAAATGGTACCCATCGACATGGGGGTAGCTTGATCGTGACCGCGCATACCTTGAACGGCATGCACGGAAAGTCGGTAGTCACGTGGAAAGCATGGCTCGCCAGAATTGGAAACACGGCAGCCGATCTGCTTTTCCCGCCTTTTTGTGTATCCTGTCGCCGATTTGGCGCCTGGATCTGTTCTGATTGCCTGGGCAAAATCGAGCGTATCCATCCCCCCGTGTGTTTGCGGTGTGGAATGCCCTGGGGCCATGAAACCAACCCCTCCAGTTATTTGATCGATAGTCCCGGACAACGATCAGGCTGTCGCTTTTGCCAGACACGCGCTTTTGCGTTCGATCGGCTGCTGGCTCCCGCATTTCACGGCGGCCCGCTACGCATTGCGATTCATCAACTTAAATACAAGGGTTTGAGCGCGCTCGCCATCCCCCTGGGAAAGCTTATGAGCGACGCTTGGGCTATCTGTGCCCAGGATGCCCTGGACCCAGACGTCATCATCCCGATACCTCTCCACCCCAAACGGCTGCGAGATCGTGGCTATAACCAATCGGCTCTTTTGGCCCGCGAGTTGGGACGGCAACTACAACTGCCAGTGGCTGAGGATCTGCTCGTTCGCACCAGGGCGACCGCCCCTCAGGTCGGTCTGGATGCCCTTCAGAGGCAGGAAAACGTTCGAAATGCTTTTCGGTGCGTGGGCCCGATCGCCGAGACCAAACGTGTTCTTCTCGTGGACGACGTCTGTACCACGGGTGCAACGTTGGCAGCCGCCGCCGTCGCCCTGCGCGATGGAGGCGCACAAACCATCTGGGCTTACACCCTGGCTCGTGCCAAGGGCTCGCTAATCCCAGACCCGTACAATCCTAATGAGGAGAGTGAAAAATGGATCTGATTGTCAAAGGAAAAGGCGTAGAAGTTACGGATCGATTGCAGAACTATGTGGAAAAAAAGATCGGCAAGTTGGATCGCTATCTACCCTCGATCACCGAAGCCTGGGTGGAACTCCGAGTAGAAGAAACCAAGGCCGCCCAGGACCGGCAAGTGTGTCAGGTCACGGTACGCGCCAATGGCACCATCTTGCGCGCAGAGGAGCGATCCGAAGATATGTTTGGTTCCATCGACTCGGTGTTGGACAAAATGTACCGCCAGATTGCCCGCTACAAGGGCAAACGGGAAAGCCGATGGCGGAGCGCTGCCCAAACGCCCGAACCTCTGCCTATGGAGATCGAAGAGGATTATGAAGAGATTCCCAGTCGCATTGTGCGGTTCAAGCGCTTCCCCATGACTCCTATGGGACCCGAAGAAGCCGTCGAGCAGATGGAACTTTTGGGCCACGACTTTTTCGTTTTTTTCAATGCGGAAGCCGGTCAGATCAACGTTATCTACCGCCGCAAAGACGGAGATTATGGGGTCATCCAGCCTGAATTGAGCTGATCTGAGTGTCGCCAGGGGCCAGGATGCGAGACATCCTGGCCCCTCTTGCATCTTGGGGCTTTTCCTACGTGCCCGCACAACAAGATTGACACACCCCCAGCCTTGCGCTACAATGAGCCAGCGCTTTTTGAGGAGAGCCATCCATGAGCACTATCCTTTTCATCTGTACCGGCAACCTATGCCGTTCTCCCATGGCTGAGGGCTTGATGCGACAAAAGTTGGCCGAACGAGGTCTGGAGGGCCAACATCAGGTCCGTTCGGCCGGCACCTGGGCCGTCAATGGGCGTCCGGCAAGCGAGCATGCCGTGGCTGTTTTGCAAGAACGGGGAATTGACATCTCTGACCATATTGCCCGAACGGTGACCGCAGATGACGTGGCCGAAGCGACCTTGATCTTGGTGATGAGCCGCGATCACGCCCAGATGCTTCGCAACACCTGGCCCCAATACGATTGGAAGGTGCATCGCCTGAGCGCCATGTCGCGCAAACGTCGAGATGTTCCAGATCCATACAACGGTCCCATTCAGGAATATCGGGCAGTGGCCGATCTGATCGCCCGCTACCTTGAAAATGGGTTCGATCGAATCCTCGAGTTCCTCTAGGAATGGCCGCGGGGATGCGGCTTTACGAATCAGCGCTGGAAGATAGAGAACGAAGCTGCGCGTAGGTCATCAAGGTGTACCAGGCCATCAGACCGCAGAACAACATACCAAAGACGTGGTCACGATACCCTCGCAAGGTAATGAAACGGCGCCAAAACTCCCGAATGGGCATGGTCACATAGGTCCAGGGCCGGGCCCGGATGCCCTGCTCATGCAGAATCGCTGCCTCGAAACGGGTATAGCGGCTCATCTTGCGCCGGAATTGGGCAACCGTATCATAGTTGTAGTGGACAAACGGGTTCTGCAGATACCCTGCCTCTCCATCCAGGAGAACCACCTCGTGGACCGGGCGCTGGGGATCGTAGCGCGCCCTCCCCTTCTGCAACAAACGCAGTTGATGGTCGGGATACCACCCGCCGCCGCGCATCCGATGGCCGATCATATAGTTATGTCTAGGAATCCACCAGCCGGCACGGGCCGCAGGCCCACTCAAGGCGGTGACGCTGCGCACTTCTTGAGCCAGGGCAGGAGTGACTCGCTCGTCGGCGTCAACAAACAGAATCCAGGTCGCATCCACAGCTTCGAGGGCCGCATTGCGTTGTGCGGCAAAGCTTTGCAGGGCATGGGGCACCACACGAGCACCCTGCTCCTCTGCGATCTCGACGGTCCGGTCGGTGCTCAGGTCGTCAATCACCACCCGCTCGTCGGCCCAATCGAGGCTCGCCAGGCAGTCGGCAATGTGCCGTTCTTCATTCTTGGTCAAAACCACGGCAGCCAGTTCAACTGTCACAGCAACGCTACCTCTCGATAGGCCGCTAAACGGGCCTCCAGCTCCTGCTCCCCAATTTCGCCGCTCCGCTGCAATCGGCGCGCGCGACGGGCCTGAGCCGCCAAACCCAGTCGGATCAATCGGCGGGCCGCCCACAAAAAGGCGCGGCTTTGGTGCTTTTGAACCATCAAGATCCGGCTTTTCCACAAAGCGACAAACATCGCGTTCCGAAACTGGCGCGTGCTCTGCCCCACCAGATGCACAATGACCGCCTTGGGCACGCAGTAGAGCTTCCATCCCGCCTGGCGAATGCGCCGGCACAAATCGATCTCTTCGCAGTACATGAAAAATCGTTCGTCAAAGCCGCCCACCTGGGACAGGGCCTCGGCGCGAACCATCAGCGCCGCCCCAAGGGGATGATCGATCTCAAAGGGGCGCCCCGCTTCGTAGAGCTGGCGTGGATAGCGACCATTCAGGCGAGATTCGAGCAACCGATGGTGCAG
>CAZNQW010000009.1:16990-20259 GCA_964575225.1 uncultured Anaerolineaceae bacterium
AACCCCGGGAAGGCAAAGGCTGAGTGCTGAAAGCTGCCATCGCCGTGGACCAAACGGGCTCCCGCAACTGCCGCAGAAGGCGTATCATCCAAAAAGCGGACCATAGCCCCAAGGGCATCGTCCAGTACACGGGTATCGGGATTGAGAAAGAGGATGTGGCGCGCCGCAGATGGTGATTCCAAATCGATGTGGCGCAAAGCCACATTGTTTCCGGCAGCGAATCCGAGGTTCTCATCCAGAGCGATCAGGTGCACTTCTGGGAATTTTTGGCGGACCATCTCGGCGCTGCCATCGCGGGAGGCATTGTCGACCACCCACACCCCGCCCTCCAAGCCAGAACGCTTCAGGCCTGAAAATACCGATTCCAGGCAGTCGCTGAGCAGGTCGCGCGTGTTGTAGCTGACAGTGATAACGATCAGGTCCATGAGCGGTTAGAAGGCAAAAAACGAGAAACGGGCCAACCGGTCGTTGAACCTCGTTTCTCGTCTCGCCATCAATCTCCAGACGCCAGGTCAGGGCAATCCAATGTTGACAAGCAAGCGGTCCACATAGTTATTCTCGGCTTTGACCCCCACATACTCGTGGATGAGCCCGCCCCAGGCAAAGATCGCCTCGCGAGGGAAGGGTCCCACCAACTCGATGCTGCCGGTCACCGTACCCCGCTGGCCCGGGTCCAGGAACCATTGTTCCCGACCGTCGATCACCTCGCGACGCAGTTCGTCAGGGGTACCCACGGCCCAACGATAGGGGAAATCGGTTTCTGAAACGTCCAAGTTGATGCCAAATCGCCACACACCCGCCTGCTGGTGATAGCTATCCTGACCCTGCTTCAAAGCCAGGGTGTTATAGTTCTCATCGTTGCGATATTGGGTGCCCGGCATGGGACCCGAGGTGCGGATTGGCACGCGGCCATAGTTTTCAATGTAGGTCGTAAAGACCAGGGTCGCGCCCAAAGGTAGATAGACTTCCGTGCCTTCCAGGCTGCGCAGGGCCTCGCCCCACTGGATCTCGCCATTCACGACTTCGGCCCGCGGCATACCGCCATTGACGATCTGAAGGGTGCTGCTGACTACCACATGATGCCCCGCCAGGTCTCGCGCCTCTGCCATCACCACATAGGTGCCATCCTTGGGCGGATCGGCGCCGCGGTCCACGCCGCCGTCATAATCATAGTAGTGGTAACCCGCCTCACCCGGCTTGGCCGAGCGCTCCTGCTCTTCAATGGGGTACTCAACACCGGGTTCCGCCGGGTCGTAGAGGAACACGCGGACCGAATCGACGTCCTTGTTCAAGAAATACGCCACCCCGGTACGGTCATCCAGGCCGTCCTGATTCGGCGTGAACGTAGGCAACGACACGGTGAACTTGCGCAGCTCGGGCACAACGGTGTCGCCGCCTGACAGGACGATCGGGCCTTCGATTCGCGCCGATTCGCCTCGTTCATCCGTGGCTTCCACCACCCACGTATAGACGCCATCGGGCAGTACCCAGCTTTCGACCGATTGGCGGACCGTATCCGTCTCCTGCCAGATGCGCTGATTGATCACGCCCCCCCACTGAACGCGGTACTCGCCTGCCGAACGGGGTCGATCCTCCCGAAAGTAAAACCGATCTCCCTGTTCATCAATGAAAAAGATAGAGATCGAGGCATTGCGCGCCAGCTTGTATTCGATGTTGGTCGCATCGTCCACCCCATCTGCATTGGGCGAAATGGTATCGGGATAGACGGCCACATCATACAACAAAGGCCGAAGATGACAACCACTCAACCCCAGGGAAAGCAGCACCAAGGCTACCAGGACGCCGGCTATCGAGATGTTGAATTTCTTGGCATTCATTTTAGGCTCCACAGAATCACAGTGTACCAGAAGCAGAACGGTTCGTCAAATCAATGCCGACTGGACACCGACCCGATTCCGGGCTATAATGTGTGTACACCAGAGACCGGTCCACAGGCCTTGCGAACTCTTGCTACAGGTTGGCCCTGTGCCCTGGGGCGCGGCCCAATCGGTTTCCAATATCCATCACCAGGAGGCTTGAATGTCCCATCTATTCTCTCCGCTCACCCTGCGGGGTTTGACCCTACGCAACCGAATCATGATGTCCCCCATGTGCATGTACTGCGCCGAGTCCGACGGTCTGTGCACCGACTGGCACCTGGCCCATTACCAGGCCCGGGCCATCGGCGGTGTGGGGCTCGTGATCACCGAAGCCACCGCCGTCGAACCCCGCGGACGGATCAGCACCGGCGACCTGGGCTTGTGGGACGACACCCAGATCGAGCCCCTTGCGCGAGTGGTGCGCTTGGTCCAATCGGAAGGGGCCGCCATCGGCGTGCAACTGGGCCACGCCGGCCGAAAGGCATGGAGCGGCTCCAAAGGGCAAGGCCCAGAACAGCCTGTGGCCCCCAGTGCTCTGGCCTTTGACGAGGGCTGGGTCACGCCGGAAGCCCTCTCGGGTTCAGAAATCGAGGGAATCGTTGGCCGCTGGGCACAGGCGGCTGCCCGCGCCCACCAAGCCGGATTCGACGTCATTGAAATCCACGCTGCCCACGGCTATCTCAATCACCAGTTCCTCTCTCCCCTTTCCAACGTGCGAAACGACGAGTATGGCGGTTCCCTCGAAAATCGGATGCGAATGCTGCTGGAAATCGTGCGCGCCGTACGCCAGGAATGGCCCGAGGACAAGCCTCTGTTCGTGCGCGTGTCGACCACCGATTGGGCCGAAGGCGGGCTGACACCCCGGGATACGGTACAAATCGCACGAGCCATGAAATCCGAGGGGGTCGATCTGATCGATTGTTCTTCCGGGGGCGCGGTGCCGAGCGCCCCACCCGGCATCGGGCCCGGTTACCAGATCCCCTTTGCCGAACAGGTACGCCGCGAGGCTGGCATCGCCACGGCGGCTGTGGGGTTGATCACCACCCCCGAGTTGGCCGATGAGGCCATACGCAACGGACGGGCCGATCTGATAGCTCTCGGGCGGGAACTACTGCGCCACCCCACATGGCCCCTGGAAGCCGCCCACAGATTGGGGCGAGATATCGAGTGGCCTGAGCAGTACCGCCGCGCCCGCCCCTCGTAAAGCAAATCTGTCAGCTTGGTGTGATCAGCGACGTCAGCCACGACCAGGCGCGTTGTTTCCAGGTTGGTTTCCACAGATCGACCGCCGATAGGTCGTACGCATTATCGGTCAAAAGGTGCGGACCCTGCCACACCTGACATTGGAGTTCCCAAGGCCCTTTGCCCGTGAGGACCCCGGAAAGCCGG
>CAZNQW010000009.1:20269-36035 GCA_964575225.1 uncultured Anaerolineaceae bacterium
GTAGCCGAACAGGCAGCCACATCGGCCGGCCTTTCGAACCTCATCAGTTCCCCGCCTGATTTTTCCTGGCACCAGGCCTGCACGCGGCAGCCAGGCAAATCCTCGGCAAGATCGTTCACCAGCCAGATATCGGAGGAAAAGGCATCACCGGTGCAGTAGCGCTGCAGTGAATGGTCCAAGCTGATCAACACGGGGCGGAGCAGCTTCTGAACAAGGTCGTAAGCGGGCTTGGGCTGGCGATAGAAATCCAAAAGGGACCAGGAGATGGCAGGCCAGGGCTCGTTCAACTGCCAGATCAATACCCCCCCACACCCTGCCGCCTTGAGCCGTCGGTAATGCTCGATGCCAATCTGCAAGCCCAAAGCCTGGGCTCGCTGGCTGGCCCGTGAAAAGTCCGCCAAATCTGCACCCCCGCGCTCATAAAAGGGCCGGGCGTAGCGACGCAATTTGGGCAAATGGCCCCCATGGATCTCCCAGCAGGGGCCTGGAGGCCACAACTCGTCGGGAGGGATAAATCGACGCAGGGTGTCGGCACCGGGCGGCGCCTGGAATCCGAACTCGCTGGCAAAGCCGGCCCGATCCTGGCGATAGTGGGACGGGGGTTGGAACGAGTGCCACACCCGCCAGTTATGACGGTCGCCCTGGCCTGGGGAAGCCGCCAGGAAGGGGCGGGACGGATCCTCAGCAGCGACCACCTCCTGCAGAACCGAAACCAGAGGGCGGTTGCGCCGGGGGCTGAACTCGTTTCCCCCGCACCACAACGCTACCGAGGCATGGTGGCGCAAATCGCGGACGATGGCCTGCACCTCCGACCTCACCAAACGGAGATACTCGGCTGACCGGGGATAACGGGTGAGAAAAGCACAGGCAAAAGGGAACTCTTGCCACAGCAGGATGCCCATGCGATCGCACAGATCATAAAACGCCTGCTTTTCTCGCAGCCCGCCGCCCCATACCCGCAGCATATTCATGTTCGCCTGGCGAGCCTCCTCCAACAAGGCCCGGTAGTCCTGGCCCGTCACCCGTCCGGGCAGAATGTCGGCAGGGACCCAGTTGGCACCCCGCGCATAGACGGGCCGGCCGTTGACGTGCACCATCCAACCGCGCAACTCGATCTGGCGCAGGCCTAGGGTGCGAGTCACTGCATCCAAAAGGGAATCGCCCTGCCAGGCCTCGACGGTCAAGCGGTACAGGTCGGGCTGCCCCTGATCCCAGGGCCACCACAGATGCGGTTCCGGCACGATCGCGCGGAGGACATGGCGGCTTGTACCGGTGGGCAGATCGCACACCTGTTCCACCAACAGCGGTGCAGCCTCAAAGGTCTCGCCTGCCAACGCGCAGCAGAGGCGCACCGGTCCGGCGTCGAGCGCGTCGATCTCGACCACAACTGCCAGATGAGCCTCGCGATCCAGGGACTCGATTTCGACGACCACGTCTCGCAGGAACACGCCGTCGCTGCGGACCAAATAGACATCGTCCCACACACCCACGGTAGGCAGCGGCGGGGCAAAATCCCAGCCAAAACTCATCTGACACTTGAGGACGTCGCGACGTTGAGGGAATCCCTTGCCCACCTGGGTCAAGCGGGCCTCCACCCGGTTCAGCAACCGCTCCATCGCTGAACTGCGGTCGGCCGGCAACCAGCGCGAACCTACCACGCGCACGGCCAGATGACTCTCCTCCTGCAACAGGCCGGTCACCTCGACGACCTGGGGCGAAAACATCCCCTCGTGCCGGCCCAGGTGTTGGCCGTTCAGATAAAGATCGCTGAGATAATCGACGCCGCGGAGCACAAGGTGCACGCGACCGCCCTCTGGATCCGGTTTGGGGAAGGTGCGCATCATCCACCAGCAGTAGTCATCGACCCAAGCAGCCGCCGTCACCTGGGCTCCAAAGGTCAGGTCGGGCAACAGCCCAGCGCGGATCAGATCGGCATGGATGTTGCCGGGGACACGGGCCGGAAGCCAACGGTCGATTTGGGCGACCTCGGCCCAGTGGGCACCTTTCGCCCCTGCCCCTTTCGGCGCTTGCCCCACTTGCCAATCGTCGCCGCCAAGATCGAGGATCTGTCTGGGCATCGTACCCTCCAAAATTGAAAACCACCGGACCTGTGCTGATCCGGTGGTTTTATGGGCCGAGACCCCGCTATGCCGTGTGTCTTGTGGATTTTAACCTGTCTTACCAGGTGGGAGTCTACCCACAGGTTGTTGCCTTGCCTTCGGCGAGGCTATCGCATCCCCTCTGGCGCCCGACTCCCTTCATTCGGTTGTTGGCTCAAACCCCTCAACAGACATCACGAACACAGCAGGGTTATCATGGCTCTATAGTAACACAAAACCAGCCGTTGCGCAAGTCTACATTATTATCGGTCCAGGGTCCTGCCAAGGCCGTGCCCTGGCTCCATGTGCCTCTAGAATGCGGCAGGTGGGCGAGGCATCAGCTACGCCCGTGCATGGCGGCCGTTCCCGGTTGCGGCGGATGAATATCGATCGGGTGTCTCAGGCCTGGTCCTTTGGACTAGCGACTATTCGTCCAGGCGAATCGACAGCTCTTTGAGTTGCACGGCCGACACCGGAGACGGAGCACCGACCATCAGATCGCTGGCGCTTTGGGTCTTGGGAAAGGCCATGACCTCCCGGATGTTTGGCTCGCCTGCCAAAAGCATCACCAGGCGGTCGATGCCCGGGGCGATCCCACCATGTGGGGGTGTGCCATACTCAAAAGCCTCGAGCATGTGGCCGAACTGCTGCTTGGCGTCCTCCACATCCAGACCGATCAAACCAAAGATCTTTTCCTGGACCTCGCGTCGGTGGATACGGATACTCCCGCCGCCGATCTCATAGTTGTTGCATACCAAATCGTGCTGCAAGCCGCGCACCTTGCCCGGATCGGTGTCCAACAAAGGGACATCGCTTTCAACCGGAGACGTGAACAGGTGGTGGCTGGGATCCCAGCGCTTTTCCTCCTCGTTCCAGGTAAAGAGGGGGAAATCGACCACCCAAGCCATAGCCAAGACATCGTCGTCGCGCAGGCCCAAGCGATCGCCCAGTTCCACGCGCAGGCGACCCAACGATTCGGCCACGACGGCCGGTCGATCTGCGACAAAAAGCAACAGGTCGCCCGGCTGTCCCCCCATGCGCTGTACAAGTCCTGCCACAGTGTCCTCGCTCAAAAACTTGACAAACGAGGAGCGCACCCCTTCTTCCTGGATCGCCAGCCAGGCCAGACCCTTGGCTCCATAGCCCTTGACAAACTCGGCCAGCTCATCGAGCTGCTTGCGGCTGTATCCACCCAGGCCTTCGGCGCGCAGGCCCTTGACCTGCCCCCCCTCTGCCAGAGTCTGACGAAAGACACCAAAGTCGGTATCGGCCACCAGATCGCCAATGTCGACCAATTCCATACCAAAGCGCAGGTCTGGATTGTCCTTGCCAAATCGCTCCACCGCCTCCCGATAGGTCAGCCGTGGGAAGGGCTTGAAGAGGAGCCTTTTGTCCGTCAATTCCTCTACGATGCGCGTGTACATCTCTTCAACGAGCTGGAGGATATCCTCTTGCTCGACAAAACTCATCTCCATATCCAACTGGGTGAACTCGGGTTGGCGATCGCCCCGCAAGTCCTCGTCGCGAAAGCACCGCGCAATCTGGAAATAGCGCTCATAGCCGGCAACCATCAGTAATTGCTTGAGCTGCTGCGGCGACTGAGGCAGCGCAAAGAACTGACCCCGGTGCGTGCGGCTCGGCACCAAATAGTCCCTCGCTCCCTCGGGCGTGCTCTTGGTGAGAATCGGCGTTTCGATCTCGATAAATCCGCGCTCATCCAGGAAATCGCGCATGAACTTGACGACCCGATGGCGCAGAATGAGGTTGCGCTGCATACGCTCGCGGCGCAGATCCAAATAGCGATACTTGAGGCGAAGGGACTCGGCTTCTCCGGCTTCCCGGTCGATGTAGAAAGGAGGCGTCTTGGAGGTATTTAACACGGCGACCGTCCGAGCGGCAACCTCGATCTCGCCTGTAGCGAGGTCGGGATTTTCGGTGCCCTCGGGCCGACGGGAGACCATACCCGCAATCTGCAGGACCCACTCGCCGCGAGCCTGCTCGGCCATGGCAAAGGCTTCTGGCGTTACGCTCTGATTAAAGGTCACCTGAACCTTACCCGAGCGATCGCGGAGATTGATGAACAAGACCCCGCCATGGCTTCGATACTGATGGACCCAGCCTGCCAACCTTACCTCTTGCCCCACATGTTTTGCTCGCAGCTCACCACAGCCGTGACTTTTGAACATTGTAGCTCCTCTCTGCCCCCTCACCCTTGATTGCCCGTACAGTACCTTCATGGTCCGGATGTACCAAGACGGGACCGCACGTGCCTACCCTCCGTGTCGGGCGGATTTCCCTGGGAAGGGTAAACCACTCGGACAACGGGCGATATAATACAACGGCCTCTCCGAAAAGTCAAGCCACCAATCGGCCCACCAATGGGTGCTCTGCTTTGCATGCCCTCAAAAGACGGTAGCCAGTGACTGCCCCTCAGCCCTAGGGCCTAGTCCCAAAGGAGGAGAAAAGTGGCAAAAACCTCAGCCTTTTTGTGGGAATGAATCGTCAAACTCGAACGATCTGTGAGGGTTACGAAAAAAGCATCACAGCCATCGCCCCGATGATGAGAAAAGGCCCATAGGGAATGGCCGTAAAGAGATGATAGCGCCGCAGAACAATGGCCTGCACCAAGAGGACGACCACCCCACCCAGGCCGCCCAACAGGATGGCCCAGAACAAGGCCGGGAGCACATCGGGAAAACCCAGAGCCAGGCCGATAAAAAGACCGAGGCGGACATCGCCAAAGCCAAAAGCGACGGCGTTCACATCCTTACCCCGTCGCTTGCTCCACAGCTTGACAAAAAGTACGCCGCCCAGGTATATCAGAAACAGCAAACCAAAACCCAACGCCCCACCGACAAGGGCCTGGCGGTAGAAATGGGGGGTGGGATGGATCAGGCTCCCCAAGAGGGCCAATCCCCAAGCCGGATACATCACAACATTCAAGATCAGGCGGTGCTCCAGGTCGATGACCATGACCAGTACAAAAATGGTGGTGTAGACGATGTACAGGAGAAACAACTCAATCGGACCGTCTCTGCCGACCCAGTGCCAGAGGAAGGCATAGAGCGCACCGGTCGCGATTTCGGTCAGGGGATGCCGCAGGGGAATGGGCGCGCCACAATGGGGACAATTGGGCCGAAAAGACAGGTAGGCCAAAGTGGCGATCCAGGCACGGCGTGGGCGGGGTCGCTCGCAATAGGGGCAAAAGGGAACTTTCCTCAGCCGCCGCCAACGGGGCAGTTGGTCGGCGCAGAGGTTGAGGAATGCCCCCACCAGCACACCTAAAAAGAAAAGAAGAACGATCACCTAGCCATGCACCTCGCGTTTACTCTCTGTCGAGAGTTCATCCGCAAGCTCTTCGATCTGTCCACGAACAGCATCCAACCAGAACTCATCCTGGCCCGTCTCCAGATATCGTTCGAAATCGGAAATCGCCCGGGGCAAATCTCCATGCAGCTTGAGGGCCAACCCACGGTTGAGATAGGCATCACTCCACTCTGGATCGAGTTCGATCACACGACCGAGATCCTCGATGGCCCGGGAAAAGTCGCTGATTTCCCGCCAGTAGAGCACGCCACGGCTGAAATAGGCCTGTGCATAGCCTGGATCCAGCACGACGGCCCGGGTGTAATATTCCACGGCGGACCAGTGCTCTTGTGCACTGCCATAGAGATTTCCATAATGGCGGTGAACGTCGGCCCACCTACGGTAGAACCGGGCAAGAGCCCAACGCCAGATTTTCCCGAAAAGGCTCATCCTACCCTCTCACTTGCGAGCCATCGCCCCGATCGCGTGCGCCTCATTCATACCGCGCCCTTTTGACCCGCAATCCCCGCCAGCCACACTCCGGGTTTCGGCAGCGGTAGCGGACCACCGGCACGATCACATTCACCAACCGGTCGATAGGCCGCCGGTGAACGCGGTGCAACCTCCCTCCACACTTGGGGCAAACGCGCGCGGTAAAACGTTCCATGGTCATCAGCCGCCAGCGGCCGCGGAGAAAAAGCAGAACCAAGGCAGCGATGAGCAGGGTGCCGCCTATCACGTCCGAGAAGGTGAGTCCCTGCAGGAAATTTCCTACACGGCGAAGGAATCCAGATCCAGCGGTCTTGAGTCCTTCGAGGCCCGCCGCCCACCAATCCGCCACCAGCTCCCGGAGTTGCACCTGCTCCACGAGCAAGAAAAGGCCCACTAGGATGGCCAACACGACCACCAACTCGAACCGCCACTCGGACCAGAAATCGATTAGACGTTGCCCGGGTCCGAGCCGGTCCCTCGTGCGATCGGTAGTGCGAGAAGGGGGGGACTCGCCTCGATCTGCCATCAGGTTACAACTCGATAGGGTTCGCCAGGAAAGCAAGCAGCAGCTTGACCGAGTTCTCCACGTCTTCCAGATCCACCACTTCCGATGGCGTATGGACGTAACGAGTGGCCACCGAAACGCAACCGGCGGCAACTCCCTCTTGACTCAATTGGATGGCCATCGCATCGGTCGTACCGCGGTCCAGCACCTCCAGTTGATAGGGAATGCCCTTTGCCTCAGCCGCATCAATCAACAAGTCCTTGATCTTTGGATGGGAAAGCATCCCGCTATCCATCACTTTGATGCAAGGGCCGGCGCCCAGCTTCATGGCCATTTTGGGCGCTTCGGGTGTATCGGCTGCCACCGTCACATCCAAGGCAATTCCAACCTCGGGTGACAGGCCAAAAGCACTCGTCCGCGCCCCGCGCAAGCCCACCTCTTCCTGCACACTGAACACAAAATACACGTCGTGCAGCGAGCCGACCAATTGCCGTAGGGTTTCGATTAGAATCACGCAGCCGATACGATCGTCCATGGCCTTGGCGGCTACCCGTGTCCCCAATTCGGTCATGGGCCGAACAAAGCTCACGGCCTGCCCCAGTCGAGATCGGGCATCCTCGTGACTTTTGGCGCCGACATCGACGTACAGCTTCGAGATGTCGGGCTCCTTGCGAAAGGCGCTCCCATCCTCGGGGGCCATGATTCCCATGGCCCCATCGGCAAACTGAACCCGGCTACCCACCAACGTCATCGGATTCACTCCACCGATGGGTTGAGCCCGCAAAAAGCCCTGCTTGTCCACATAGCTGATGATCAAGCCAATCTCATCCATGTGGGCTGCCAGCATGACCTTCTTGCCGTTGCCCGCGCCCAGTTTTCTTACAATCAGGTTGCCCAGGACGTCGACACGGATCTCGTCCGCGAGGGGTTCCACCTCGGCGCGGATGATCTCACGGATTTGCTCCTCGTGGCCCGAGGGCCCATACGCTTCGGTTAGTTTTTTGATCAGATCTTTCACAGGGTTTCTCCTCTGGTAGTAAACATATGGGATGGACTCAATGCCGTCCCCCGGCCTTATCAGGCCGCCGACCAACGCTCGGGCAGGGCCTTCAGAGCGGCTTTGAGCAGGGTCACCAGGTGGTCATAGTCGTTCATGCTCAACAGGGTCACCGGCGAATGGATGTACCGGCAGGGAACCGCCACGGCAACGGAGGGCACACCCGTTCGCGACAGGTGGATGGCCCCGGCATCGGTACCGCCCACCCCCGGCTGTTTGATCTGGTAGGGCACATCCAGCTCGCCGGCCCGATCGATCAGCAGTTGC
Organism: uncultured Anaerolineaceae bacterium; assembly: GCA_964575225.1. Taxonomy (GTDB): domain Bacteria; phylum Chloroflexota; class Anaerolineae; order JAAYZQ01; family JAAYZQ01; genus CAZNQW01. Next base: position 27,996 of record CAZNQW010000009.1, read on the forward strand.
ACCAGGCGTCCATCGGCAATAAACGAACGATCCATAACCGTGATCGCCGGGCCTTGGCCCAAGATGGTGGTCGGACTCACGTCCGACTCTTTGGGCATGTCGTCGCACACGGTGCCTTCCAAGGCGAAGGCCAAGTCGGGTTCGATGCGATAGGCAGCCACTCGCGCGCCCCGCAGGCCCACCTCCTCCTGAGCACTAAAGGCCAGATAGAGATCAACCTCGAATTCGTCCTCAACGAGAGCCGCAGCAATGGCACAACCGGCCCGATCGTCAAAAGCCTTGCCCTTGACGATCCGCAGCCCATCCTCGGCAAGCACCTCAAACTGGGTGTCAAATATCGCATACTCTCCAAGTTCAACCGAACCTTTGGCCTCATCCTCGCTGGTCGCGCCAATGTCAATGGTCAGTTGGTCCATCGAGATCACATTCTGGCGTTGATCCGGCTTGGTCAAATGCACGGGCGGCGCGATGATCACGCCCGGGATCCGCTTTTCGCCCACCAGAACGCCCTTGGCCAGGAGCAAGCGCTCATCCACACCGCCCACGGCGCGAAATCCCAATAACCCGTTCTTTTCGATGCGGGTGATCATCAACCCGACCTCATCGGTGTGCGCATCGATCATCACCTTGAGCCGGGGCTCGGGGCCCACGCCTCGCTTGAAAGCGATCAGATTGCCCAGCGCGTCCACTTGCAGATCGTCCACCCGCCCCTTTAACGTCCGGGCCAACAATCGTACCACCTCGCCCTCGCAGCCAGAGGGCCCAAAGGCATTGGATAGTTCTTTTAGCAGCAAAGCTTCCTCCTACTCCTCGCCATCCTCAAGGCCCAGATCCCAAGCCAGGCTGGCCATGAACTCCCCGTCCAAACCGGAGATGAACCCCGCCAACAGGCGGCCCGTCCTCTCCACATCCTTGACCGATACCGTCTCCACCGGTGTGTGCATGTTTCGCAGGGGAATGCCGATCAGGCCCGCAGGGATGCCCTCCCGTGTGATCTGGATGGCATAGGCATCGGTGCCGCCTGGGCGGGGATCGGGTTCCAGGTCATAGGGGATTTCCATCCGCTTGGCAGCCTCTTCCAAGGCCTTTTGCAATTTGGGATGGAAATTGGGACCCATGGCAAGGACCGGTCCCTTGCCCAGCTCATGGGTATATTCATCGGGCGTGCCCGGCTGTTTGCCAAAGGTCACGTCAATGGCAATGCCCACGTCGGGTTCGAGTCCGTAGACGCTGGTGATGGCGCCTTTGTACCCCATCTCTTCCTGAACCGTCGCCACGGCAATCACATCCCACTGGTGGTGCATTTTGGTCAGGGCCTCCAAGCAGACCGCGCTGGCTGCCACCGACGCCCGGTTGTCCAGAGCCTTGCCGGCCACCAATCCGCCCTTCAGATCCACCAGCTTGCGGTTCATGGTGACCAAATCGCCCACACGCACCCACTGGCTGATTTCGTCGGCCGACAACCCAACGTCAATCAGCAGCTTGTCCGAAGGGATGGGCTTGTCTCGTTCAGTGGCCGGTAGTACATGGGGAGGGCGCGCACCAATGATGCCCGGCAGCGTGCGCCGCCCGTGCACCCGCACCTCTTGGCCCAACAGCACCCGGTCATCATAGCCACCCACCTGATGAAAGTGCAAAAAGCCTTCTTCAATATCCGATACGATCAGGCCGATTTCGTCCATGTGGGTGGCAATCAACAAACTGGGGCGGGGCTCGGGGCCGATCCCTCGCTTCAAAGCGATGACATTGCCCAGAGTGTCAACTCGCACCTGGTCGGCAAAGCGACCAAACTCGGCGAGCACGATTTCCCGAACCTCTTGCTCATACCCAGAGACCCCATCGGCCTCCGAAAGGCGCCTCAGCAATGGGACAATCTCCACGCAGCTATTCCCCTTTCTTCCGAATTGCAAATGGGACTTGCCCGTCGATTATAGTTCCAATGGTCGTTCTTGTCAACTCGGATTCGGATCAACCGGAAATTCGGGCGCATTCCCCAGTGGCTCACACCCCCGTCCCAGGGTGTTGTCCGCCCGACATCCAGCACACAGAATCCCCCAAGGCGGGGAGCCGAGAGCGCTCGCCGTTATGTCCTGTAAAAACCTGGGTTGTACTCGGGGAAACCCGTCGTCACCCAGAGCTTACCGGCCTGCGGCAGAGATCCCACGCCAGGAACCGTGCTCCCCTCCCGATACAGCTCACTCGAGGGTGGGGCGCCATTCAACGGCAAGGGGGCCTTGTCCCAGTTCTCTCGAAGAACCAGGCTGGCAAAACCCAGACAATACAAAAACGAGATGGCCACCAGGATGACGAGCAGAATGGCCAGGGCCAGTTGCTGTTCATCGTTCAGTTGGATTTTGGGGCGCGGCAGCTTCCACGTCCTCAGCTTTGATGACAAATGCTTCATGTTCGATTGAACGGCTATCTAGGCTCGATTGCCCATGAAAGGCAGCGGAATCAATAGGCTGCTTCCCTCCGCAGGTATAGCCGTATCGGTGGGCGTCGCCGTGTCCGTCGGAGTCGCGGTGTCGGTGGGCGTTGCCGTGTCCGTTGGAGTCGCCGTATCGGTGGGAGTTGCCGTGTTCGTCGGCGTCGGCGTATCGGTAGTCGTAGGCGCCGCCGTGTCGGTCGGTGTCGCCGTGGACGTGTCTGTAGCCGTAGGCGTCGCTGTATCGGTCGGCGTAAAGCTGGCCGTCGGTGTCGGTGTGAACGTGTGGGTGGGCGTCGATGTGGGTGTGGCAGTAGGCGTCACACTGGGCATCCACACAATAGTCGGCGTGGATGTTGCCGTCCCGGTGGCGCTTGGTTGGGGCACAGCTGTGTCTGTTGGAGGCATGATGGACGGTGTCATGGTCGGCACCCACGTTTCCGTCGGCGTCAAGGAGGGAACACGCGTCCACGTAGAAATCGGGGCAGGAGTGAGGCTGGGCGGTGCCAAGATCAAGAGCGTGAACCCTGTACAATAACAGGGAAGGGTCAGCAGGATAATGCCGATCAAGACTGCATAAATCTTTTGTCGATACTCGGGCAAGCCACGGAACCATTCGATCATTGATCCGTTATCGTCCGCCGCAGCGATCCGCTCCTTTTTGATTGATCCCAGTCGAAACATCCTGCTGGATCCCGATCATAACATCTAATGATGCCCTTGTCAAAAAGACAAGACGATGGGCAGTCACACACAGGTTGCTGCCGATAGTGTAACTCTCGGTGGGAATCGTAAATTCGGTTGTTCCGTCGCCGAGTTTTGCAGGGTGGCGTAGTAGCTTTTTCCCATGCTTACGAGAGACGGTCAAGTTCCCATGGCGCTCGCAGTGACGCCTGAACGCCTTCGCACAGATAAACCAAGCGAGCAACGCATCAGATTCGGGGGGCTCCGGGGGCGTGGGGGCCTCGGTAGGCCCCCACAAAGAATCCCACCGACTTGTATAAACAACCGTTGTGGCCTTGTCTTTTGACGGAAGACTGTTTGCTCCGCCAGATCGCACGGGATCTGGCGATCCCGCGCTTTTTGCGGCGGATGGCAACCAAAGGTTGCACGCGATCCGCCGCGAGCCCAACGTAGGTGAAACCTGACTTTGCAACAGCCCTGCTGTCAAACGGAAAAAACCTTGACTTTTCGTTTCTTTGCAGCTAGAATAAGGTACCTCACCGGGGGTATGGTGATTGCGGCAGGACGAGATACTCGAAAGGACACCCGACATACCAGAAGGATTCGGACGTCGGGTTGCCCATTTTCCTAATGAGCTAGAAAGAAGGCTCGATGTTCCCAGACTGGGAGTTCAAAGAGGGTTGGGGCACCGTCGCCTTGATGTTGATCATGCTCCTATGTGTAGCCTGGTCGATTCAAGCGGCGGCCTGGACCAGCGGCCTGTCCATCTTGCAGGTCATCGTCTTGGTCGGTGGAGTGCTTGGCATCGTGCTGGCCAAAGCCCGCATCCCGGCCCGCCTGGCCCATGCCTTGGCCCTGCTGATGGGCCTGACCTGGTCGATGTACCTGACCAGCAGGACCCTGGCAGCCAACGTCGGCCTGTCCTTTGAGACCGCTATCGGTGAGTTCGACCGAATGCTACAGGGATGGCTGTTTGCCCTGATCGCCGGTGGCACCAGCAGCGGCGACATTGTCTTTCTGTTTTTATTATGTCTACTCTTTTGGCTAATGGCGTACACCTGCGCCTGGTCGATCTTTCGCTGGCAGCAGGTCTGGTGGGCCGTCATTTTGTGCGGTGTGGCCCTGATGGTAAATTTAACCTACACGCACGCCAACCTGAACGGCTTTCTCATCGCCTACATCTTTTTCGCCCTGCTGCTCGTAGTTCGCACCAACCTGACTTTTTACCAACAAGAGTGGCAAGAAGCGCGGATCGTGTACAACTCGGAGGTGGTGTACAGCTTTTTACGAGCCGGATTTGTTGTCATTCTTGTAGCCACCGCTCTATCCTGGCTGGCGCCTGATGTTCTCGCAAGCCGGCCCCTGCAACAGGTATGGGATAGGCTGGGCGAACCATGGCAAAAGCTGCAAGATCAATCCACCCGTCTATTCCAAAACCTGAACTACCGCAACGAACCCGCCCTGATCAGCTTTACCCGCTCGACCAAGTTTGGGGGAGCGGTCGAGCTAACCGACAGGCCCGTCATGAACATCGAAGCAGACGCGGGGCGCTATTGGCGAGTCGTCGTCTTTCACGAGTACACCGGTGATGGCTGGAACAACACGGACACCGAAGTCATTCTGATCTCGGAAAACGAACCCACCTTATACGCCCCCGAGTTTCAGCAACGCCGCGAGGTAACCCAGACCATCACCCTCCTTCAGAACTCGGGACCGCGAGGGACCCTTGCCGCTGCGGGCCAGCCGCTGCGGGTGAGCGTTCCCTCCCGTGCCGTGGTCAGCCTGATTGCCCCGGATAACAACACGGGAGAGATCGCAGGGCCCTCCTTATTGTCCATAGCCCCGGGCGATCCCTCAGCACTGTATGCCCAGACCCCCCTCAAGGCCGGAGAAACCTATCAGGCGGTATCCTCAGTGACAGAGGTCACCGAGAAACGTCTACGCGAAGCAGGCACAGAATACCCTACCTGGATTGTACCGCGTTACCTCCAGCTCTCCGAATCGGTTTCCGAGCAAACCAAGCAACTGGCCCAGCAGATCACAGCCCAAAGTGAGACGCCCTACGACAAGGCAATCGCCATCGAGGCCTTCCTGCGCCGCATTCCCTACAACGAAAAGATCGAGGCCCCTGCCCAAGGGCAGGACGGAGTGGATTATTTCCTCTTTGAACGGCAAGAGGGCTACTGCGACTATTATGCATCGGCCATGGTCGTCATGCTGCGGGAGGTTGGAGTACCGGCCCGTTACGTCCGCGGCTACGGGCAGGGACAAACAGAACAAGGGGTCTATCAAGTGCTGGAAAAAGACGGGCACGCCTGGCCCGAAGTATTCTTTCCCGGCTATGGGTGGGTCGAGTTTGAGCCGACGGCTGGGGAGCCGGTGCTGATCTATCCCGGCGAGGACGGCGACCCATCCGGTCAACCAGACCGCCGAGGCCGGCGAACCGACAGACCCGAAATGGAAGGCATCGACACCCTGGATTTCGGTGACCGGGAACCGATCTCCACGCCACCCCTTGAAACCCTTTGGACGCAGGTGCGTCCCTGGGTCGGCTTGGCTCTGCTTTTGGCGGCCCTTTTCCTGCTCCCCGCGATGTTGATTTCTGTGCGGCGGCGGCAGCGCATGGCAGAACTCAGTCTCATCGAGCGGGTGTATCAGGATTTGGTGGACTGGGTCCAGCACCTGCTCAAACTGCACCCGCTGGCCCACCAAACCCCCCACGAGTATGCCAGCGATCTGAGCCAGCTCATGCCCCAGGGGCGAGTGGCCGTCGAACGCATCACCGATCTTTATGTACAGGAGCGATTTGGCGGCAAGGCGATCAACGAGGAGGATGTGGAAGGGGCCTGGCAAGAGACCCGATCGGCGCTATGGCGCCGCTGGCTGTCCCTGCGAGTCGAAAACGTCCACAGGCGTCTGAGTCGGTGGGTACCGGGAACGAGGCGCTCAACCTGGTCGGAACCCGACGAGGAACCGTAGGCAAGTAGCAACGTCGGCCTCCTGCCAGACGCAACACTCGGCAGGCAGGAACTCAAAATTCGGAGGAATGAGGGGCACCCCAGCCGCCACCCCCTGGTGTGCGCACACTCAGGACATCCCCTGGTTTGACGTCGATCTCGACCTTCCCCGGCAGCTCGCGCTCCTCACCATCGCGGACGAGCACATTTCGCCCGCGTTGGCCCGCCTCTCCTCCCTGGAGGCCATAGGGCGCCAGCCGTCGCCGCTCCGAAAGAATGGTCACCTGCGCCGGATCCAGAAACTCGATCTCGCGCACCAGACCGTCGCCGCCAGAGAACTTGCCGCGGCCCCCGGAACCGCTGCGGAGCGAGTAGCGCCTAACTCGCAAGGGATAGGTGTATTCCAGGGCCTCCACCGGGGTATTCAGGGTGTTGGTCATGTGGACGTGTACGCCCGACAATCCGTCGCCAGCCGGCCCGGCCCCGGCCCCACCGCCCACCGTCTCATAGTAGGCAAAGGGTGCGTTGCGCTGGGTGTCGGCGCCGCCAATCGTCACATTGTTCATCGTCCCCAAGCTGGCCGCTGGAATCAACTCGGGCATAGCCTGAGCCAGTGCACCCATCACCACATCCACGATTCGTTGCGACGTTTCCACATTGCCGCCCGCCACGGCATGAGGTGGCGAGGCGTCCAGGACGCTGCCCTGGGGCACCACCACTTTTACCGGGACAAAGGTACCACTGTTTACCGGGACGTCGGCGCCGGCCACACAACGCAGGACATACCAGGTGGCCGATTCGGTGATGGCCCGCACGGCATTGAGAGGACCCGATACAGCCGCGCTGGACCCGCGGAAATCAACCACCATTTCGTCGCCTGTCACCTGCACCGTGGCGCAGATCGGAGGGCCGGAGGACCGAGAGGCGCCACCCAGCAGTTCCCGCTCTTCTTTGGAGCCCCCATCGTCCAATTCATCACAAAAGGTATAGGTCCCATCGGGGATGCGGCCGATGGCCACCCGCATGAGCCGCTCGGCATATTGGAGCAATCCCTGGGCATAGCCCAAGGCAGCCTCTCGGCTGTAGCGCCCGACGATCCCTTGCAGACTCCGTTCCCCCACCCGATGGGCTGCCATCTGGGCCGCCAGATCGCCGCGGCGCTCGATGGGTGTGCGCACGTTTCGCAGGATGATGCGCAGGATCGCCTCCTGCATCTGCCCGCCCTCGGCGAGCTTGACCGGAGGGATAATCAACCCTTCCTGATAGATCTCGTGGGCCAGGGGCATCGAACCAGGCGACATGCCCCCCACATCGGCGTGATGGGCCCGGCTGGCCACAAAGAACGAGGGGAATTCGTCACCCTCTACAAAGACAGGGGAGACCATCGTAATATCGGGCAAATGGGTGCCGCCCAGATAGGGATCGTTGAGGACCACCAAATCGCCTGGCTGCCAGCCGTCAAAAGCCTGCAACGCGGCCTGAACCGAAGCAGGCATGGCCCCCAGATGGACGGGAATATGGGCGGCCTGCGCGATCATGCGCCCATCGGCCAGAAAGCAGGCACAGGAGAAATCGCGGCGTTCCTTGATGTTGGGGCTATAGGCCGTGCGCCCCAGCGTGACGCCCATCTCCTCAGCCGCCGAGATGAACAGATTTTTGATGATCTCCAGGGTAATGGCATCGAGTTGGATCGCGTCTACCGACACAGCGTCCATCATGGTTCCTTCTCCACCGAGAGCAGGAGATTGCCCCAACCATCGACGGCCGCCACCCAGGCAGGAGGGATCACGGTCGTCGCATCCAGTTGAAATACGATGGCCGGCCCGACAAGGACATGGCCTGGACTCAACCGATCGCGATCGTACAGCGCGGCGACCATCATTCGCACGCCATCGGGCGCGTGGGCGTCGGCAAAGCCCACCGATTTGTGACCAATCTGGGCCATGCGCGGATCGGAGGGTCCCTCAGGCTGTT
>CAZNQW010000009.1:36045-38764 GCA_964575225.1 uncultured Anaerolineaceae bacterium
TGTTGGGAAAAGCGGGGTTTGACAGCCCGGCCCACCGCCTTCAAACGGAGGTTCACAATCTGCACCGCCTCTTTTTCGCTGGCATAAGTAAAGCGCTGCCGGTGGGCCTCGTGGAAACCCTCGGCCAGGTCGTTGCTATCTCCCGACCAGGGGACGATCAGCTCGTACGATTGACCCACATAGCGCATGTCGAGAGCAGGCTGAAGGACCATCTGATCCTCGGAGATCCCTTCGGCCAGAAGATCGGCTCGGGCTTGCTGCTGCAACGGCTCAAAGAGGCGCTCCAGGGCCGTACGATCCACCTGATCCAAGTGCAGCATCACCGTGCGCGAGTAATCCTTGACGACATCGGCCAGAACCATTCCCAGAGCCGACAACACCCCCGGATGGGGTGGGATCAGCACGCGGGGGATCGAAAGGGCTGAAGCCAGTTCGCAGGCATGGAGCGGACCGGCGCCCCCAAAAGCCACCAACGCTAATTCCCGCGGGTCGTGCCCGCGCTCCACCGAGATGGTGCGGATGGCCCGTTCCATGTTCGAGTTTGCCACGCGCACCACGCCCCAGGCAGCCGCTTCCAGGGATAAGCCGAGCGATCGGGCAAGGGTCCCCATTCCATCCCGGGCGCGTTCCACATCCAAGGGCATGCGCCCACCCAAAAAGCGATCGGCATCGAGCCTGCCCAGGATCAGATGGGCATCGGTGACCGTGATCTCGTGAGCCTCTTCCCGGCCATAGCAGATCGGGCCTGGATCGGAACCCGCGCTTTCGGGTCCCACCCGCAGGGCACCCCCTGCATCCAGGCGAGCGATCGAACCACCCCCAGCGCCCACGGTATGAATATCAATGATGGGCAGCCGCAGGGGCATCCCGGCGATGGCCCCCTCAGTGGTTTCCTGCACGCGCCCAGGGCACAGGGAGACATCGGTGCTGGTTCCTCCCATGTCGAAGGAAATGACCTGATCGATGCCCGCCATGTGGGCCAGCTCAAAGGCGCCGACCACCCCGCCCGCCGGGCCCGATAATGCAGTGCGTGCCGCCAGAGTGCGCGCGGCCGATGCCGATATGCTGCCGCCGTTGGACTGCATAATCCTCAGCCGCCGCCCCTCCAACCCCTGTTCCAGGTTGGCCAGGTAGCGGCTCATCAGGGGCGCTACATAGGCATTGATCACGGTGGTCGCCGTGCGCTCGTATTCGCGGTATTCGGGCAGAACCTCGCACGACAACGAGACAAAAGGAGCACGATCCTGGGCCAGAGCCAGAATCTGCTCCCGCACTTGCTGCTCGTGGGTAGGATTCAGAAAGGAGAACAACAGGCAGACCGCCACCGATTCGACGTCTTCAGCCAGAATCCGACGGGCCACCGCTTCCAAGGCCGCTGGCTCTGGCTGGATGAGCACACGGCCATAACAATCGATCCGTTCCGATAGCTCGAAACGCCAGTGAGCGGGCACCAGAGCCGGAGGACGTGTGGGATGGAGCGCATAGAGGTCAGGTCGGTTCTGGCGCCCAATCTCGAGCACATCGCAGAAACCCTCTGTGGTGACCAGAGCCGTGGGCGCTCCACGTCTCTCCAGCAGGGCGTTGGTCGCGACGGTTGCGCCGTGGACAACCGTCACTTCGGGCCCGGCCTCCAGATCGGCCATGCCCTGCAAAATAGAAAGGGATGGATCGCGGGCCGAGGTCAGCAACTTGTGAATGCGAACCTGGCCCGCGCCATCCAAAAAGACAAAATCGGTAAAGGTTCCCCCAACGTCGATGCCGAGCAGCATCAGGCGGTCTCTGCCTCCACCTCTGCCTTGACAGCCATGCCCGTCATCTCGCGATAGGCCAGCGTCCAGGTGGCAGACGTAAAGGTCTGAACGATGGCGCCGACGAGCGCGCTGATGATCAGCGCCAGGATTCCACCAAAGCAGATCGGTATAAGGATCCATGCCCCCGGATCGACTTGGGAAAAGATGCCCACCAAGGGCAGCGATACGCCCAACATCGCCCCAAATATCAGGCCAAACAGGATCATGCCGATGACCAAAAAGATCAGCCACAGGATGATGGTCGTTCCCAAGTTCGCCTTCAGGACCTCCCACCCGCGCTTAAAGGCGTCGATCCAGCCCAGCCCTTCCAGCATGGCGGCCCGCTCGCCATAGACGCGGATCTGCTCCAACACGATACCCACAGGAACAGCCACGCAGCAAAGGCCTCCAAGGCACACGATCGACAGCCGAACCATGATCCAGGCCGGCGCACCCGAATCAAAGGCTTCCTCCAATCCAACACCACCGACTATCATAGCGACAGCCGCAACGACGCCGACCAGGACCAAGAGCAAGATCGGCAAACTTGCCAGGACACTGAGTCCAAACAGCGTCCAGAAGCGGCTGACCCCAGCTCGCCAGGCCTGGCCCAGGGTCATGTTCTCCTCCTGTTCCACCTGTTCGACGCCGGCGATCAGTCCACCCCGGCCGATGAGCGACAAAACCCAGAGAGCGATACCAACGATCAGGGCAAGGCAGCCGACCCCGACCATAACACCAACCATCTCGGGTGGGATCTGCATGCCCTGATGACCGGCCCACTCTCCGGCGTCGCCGCTGAAATTGATGTTCGAGCTACCGCCGCCACCACCGCTGCCCAGGGCTGCCAGAAACCCCAACACCCACAAAGCTTTATAGCGCCAGGTGATCTGCCAGGCACGACTGAGAACTCGACCGAAATCCATTTT
>CAZNQW010000010.1:0-36520 GCA_964575225.1 uncultured Anaerolineaceae bacterium
CCCATTCCTGAAACGTCGCCCTAGCCACACCCGGTGGCAGAGTGCGAGATCCCTTTTGGATCTGTCCACCGGCGATTTGTGACCTGTAGTAGCAGCAAAGGAGAAGACCCATGAAGCGTCGCAGTTGGTTGTGGTTTATCATCAGCGCCATCCTGACGGTTTTCGCCGGCATTTTGGCCATCGCCGCCCTGAACTGGGCCGCCTCCCGCGAGATGACGGTAGCGCCCCCCGCCAGACAGCCGGTGGTGGTCGCCTTGCAACCCCTGGCGGCCAACACGGTCATCCGCGCCGACAATGTCACCGTCGAGGAGCGTCAGGAAATTCCCAGCGGGGCGGCGGTGCGGGTTCAGGATGTGTTGGGAACCATGACCACGCGCGACATCGCCCTGGGCGAAGTCATCTTAATGCAGGATGTCACCAGTTTGGGCGCGCAGCGCGATCTGCCTCAGCTTTTGGGGGATGATCGGATCGCTGTGGCCTTGCCCGCCGATGATATCCTGAGCCAGTGGGGTGCCGTGTTGCCCGGCGACCACGTGGACGTCCTCTTTTCGCTCGATGCGATCTTGGACACGCCCATGAAACTGGAGGATATTCCCCCCGAGTATGTGCCGGTGGAGCGAGACCAGAGCATGGATCAGGTGTCGGTGTTGGCCCTGCAAAACCTGGAAGTGCTCCAAATCCTGGAAGAGCCCCAGCCCAAGGTGCCGGAGGGGCAACAACAAGAAGTGCAGATCAAGCTACCTCGGCGCGCTTTGGTCCTCAAGATCGCCCCCCAGGATGCGTTGGTGCTCAAGTACCTGCGCGACTCGATCGGGACGGTGGACGTGGCGCTGCGCTCGCCCACGAACATGGCGCTCTTTGAGGCCCAACCTGTGAACATCAATTATCTGGTGCTGCGCTACGGAATTTTGGTGCCCCAGCCCCTGGAAGAGTAGGAAGCTTGCATGAAACCTGACCCGTTGACCGATCGGGGCATGATCCGCGTCTTGATCATCGCCGGCCAAGATCCCGTATCCGATTGGATGGCGAATGTCATCACCGCCGACAAGGATTTGCACTTTGTCGGTTTGGTGCGAGATTCGGACTTACTCCTCGAATCGGTTCAAAAACTCGAGCCCGACATACTGCTCATTGACGTCAACAGCGGCATTCTACAGCGCGAGAACCTGCTCGCCCAGGTGGCTGCACCCATCTCCAGGCAAGCAGTCATTATGGTGGCGATGATGGGCGAGGTGGAGGCCGTGCAAAAGGCCATGTTGCACGGTGCCCAGGGATTCCTGCTCAAGCCTTTCCGCGAAGAGGAGTTGATTGGCAGTATCCACAAGACCTATGAGCTTTTGCTCCAGCGCCGCGCCGAGATGCCCGATGTTCCCCGTTTGCTAGCAGGTGAGCAAGTCCGCCCCCGGCCGCAGGCCCAGATCATCAGCGTCTACAGCCCCAAAGGGGGAGTGGGCTGTACAACCGTAGCTATTAACCTGGCCGTGTCGTTGCACACCCTCTCTCAAAAGCCTGTCATCCTCGTCGATGGAGATCTGCGATTTGGGGACATTGATATCGCCCTGAACATCACATCAGGAGCTTCTATCAGCAGCTTGCTACCTGATCTGGATGATCTGGACGATTCGACTTTGGAGAGCGCGTTGGGCATCCATAGCTCGGGCATCCGGGTGCTGACGGCTCCGCCGCTGGTCGATGCCGCCGAGGCCATCCGCCCTGAACACCTTAGTCACCTTCTGGACCGCTTGGCCAGACTCGGCGAGGGATACATTGTGGTCGACGCCTGGTCGGTGCTCGATGATTGCACCTTGGCCATCCTGGATGCCAGCAGCCGCCTGGTGATGCTCACTACCCCCCAAGTTACGGCACTGCGTGATACCCATCGCTGCCTCGATGCTCTCAAACTGCTCAAATATGATGTGGAAAAAACCCTGCTGGTCCTGAATCAATGCTACCATCGCAGCACGATCAGGATCCGCGACGTGGAGCAGGCCCTTGGTTATCGCATCTCCCAGACCATCGAATATGCTCCCGGCGAGGTGACCGGCTCCCTCAACCGGGGGGTCCCACTGGTGCTGGAATACAGCGACAGCCCCGCCGCCCAGAACATTCTGGAGCTGGCTCGGACCCTTTCAGGCAAGGGAGTGCCCATCCTCGAGCCGATGAACAAGGCCGAGCCGGAACCGGTTGTCAATCGCAAAAAGAGACGGGGAATATTCTCCTTTGGGTCCCTTGCTTCTGCCAACGAGGTAGACTCATGACCTGGTACTTGGTTGTTGGAGGCATCGCCTCCCTGGCGGTGGCCACTTTTCTGTACGGTGTACACCGGGCCATGCAGCCGGTTGAAGAAGTGGATCAGCGCATGGAAGATTGGTTGGCCGAACGCCTGAGCCAAGAACCCGCAGCAGACGCTTCGGCAGGTCCCTGGTTGGGCCAGATGGAGCGGCAGATCTCTCAACGTGCGTTCGCCGATAGCATCCAAACCGATCTGGCGCGTGCCGATCTGTCTATCACCGTGTCCGAATATCTCTTGATGCGCCTGATTGCGATTCTTGGCGGATTCGCCATGGGCTATCTGATCCAGCGCGATCTCCTCTCGGGCCTGATTTTGGCTGCGGTCGGCTTTTATGCACCGGTCTTTTACATCAGCACACGCAAAACGCGACGGCTTCAAGCGTTCAATCAACAATTGCCGGATGTGCTGGATCACCTGGTGGGTTCGCTGCGGGCAGGGTATGGTCTTTTGCAGGCAGTAGAGTGGGTCGGCAGACAATTGCCCGACCCGGCGGGCGCCGAGTTCGAGCGTGTCGTGCGCGAGACTCGGCTGGGGCGTTCGCTCGAAGAAGCCCTCGATAGCCTGTTGCGGCGCAACGACAGCGATGACCTGGCCATGATCATCACAGCGATCAGCGTACAGCATGAGGTGGGGGGCAATTTGGCCAGTATCCTGGAGATCGTCGCCCACACCATTCGAGAGCGGGTTCGCATTGTGGGCGAGATCCGGTCGCTGACGGCCCAACAGAGGTTTTCCGGGTATGTGCTCCTGGTCATGCCCATTGCTCTTGGCGTGCTGCTCTATATCATCAATCCCGAGTATGAAAAGCAGCTCTTTGCACCCGGCGCCACCCTGTGCCTGCCCATTGGGGCCGGGATCATGATGGTGCTGGGGTTTGTTATCATGCGCAAGATCGTGGAGATCGAGATATGAACCCGTTTGCCGTTTCGTACACTGCTGTGAAAGAGAGGGGTCTGTGACCACGCTGCCAGTGATCCTGTTCGGTTTCCTGGTGGGCGGGGCTGTCTTGGCCTTCCTGCTCGGGCTGCGAACCTTTGCCCGAACCCAGAATGTGGATCAGGACCGCATGTACTTTGTCTCTACGGGACCTACCCTGGAAGAGGTGGAGATGAGCCGGCCCTTCCGAGAGCGCGTGCTCCGGCCGGCCTTGGTTGCCTTCTTGGGATACCTGGGACGCCTGGCCCCCCAGCGCAATCTGGAAATTCTGCAACACCGACTCGAGTTGGCGGGCCGGCCTCATAACTGGACGGTGGCCGACCTGACCGGGGTTCGGGTGGCTTGTGCCATTGTCCTGGCCCTCTTGCTCTTTTCGTTACTTCTCATGGGCGATATGCCCCTGGCCTCGCGTTTGCTCTTTACGATTGCGGCTGGGGTTTTGGGGTACTACCTGCCGTTGCTGTGGCTCTCCAGTCGGATTCAGCGGCGGCAAAAAGAGATCCTCTTTGCCCTGCCCGATGGCTTGGATATGCTCAACATCTGCGTCGGCGCCGGCTTGGGCTTTGACGCTGCCCTCAGTCGTGTCGGAGAACGGTGGAGGACCGCTCTGGCCCAAGAATTCAACCGCGTTGTGGCCGAAATGAGGCTCGGCAAACCGCGTCGCCAAGCGCTACTGGCCATGGCCGAGCGGACCGAGGTGCCGGATGTCGATAACTTTGTGGCCACGATTATCCAGGCCGACCAACTGGGCGTCAGTATCGCCAAGGTGTTGCGCACCCAGGCGGAGCATATGCGGATCAAGCGCAGGCAGCGAGCCGAAGAACTGGCCCGCCAGGCCACCATCAAACTTCTCTTTCCTCTGGTGTTTTTGATCTTTCCTTCGATGCTTGTAGTGCTATTGGGCCCAGCGATTCCGCAACTTTTGCGCACACTGGGCGATATCGCCCCCTAAGACGTTTGAATCGAGAACCCGATTATTCCCATGACAGAACCCCAAAACACACAAGCCGACAACCTGCCCATCGAGGAACATCCCTTGTATCGAGCCCTCGTGGACCAGGTGACCCTGGACCACGAGGAGGACGCGCGGGCCACGATCCAGCTATTGTCCGATCTGTATCCCGGCCATCCCCGATTGCAGGAGCTGCTGATCAGGCTGGATCTGCGCAAAACCCTGGCCGAGGAAGGTCCGATTGTAGTGGAGCGCAGCAGCCCCACGCCCACTCTGCGCCGGGTGCTGCTCCTGCTGTTCGCCCTGACCGTGACGTTTGTGACGGCCGCTGCCTTTGTTGCCGGCTACGATCGCTTTGTATCCCCAACCCGCGAGGAAACCGAGCAACAAGTCTTGCTCAAATCGCTCCGCCAGGATGGAGAAAGACGGATACAGGCCGGAGACTGGCAGGGTGCGCGCGAGAGTTACGAGGAGCTGTTGAGACAACAACCGGGCGATCCAGAGGCGGATGCGGCCCTGGCACAGATTGAACAGCAGGAAGCCTGGGACTATCTCTATGTGGAGGCCATTGCTGCTCAGCAAAGAGGGGATTGGCAAGCGGCGCTCGATTTGCTTCTTCAGATCCAGGCCACCAATCCCGACTATCGGGATATTCAGCAGTTGGTGGACCTTGCTCGCAAACAGCAGGCGTTAGAAGGGCAATGGCAAGAGGCCCGGTCTCTTCTGCAGAATGGGGATCGCCTGGGCGCCATCCCTATCCTCCGGCAGATACGTAGCCAGAACCCCAGCTTTCACCAGTCAGAGGTGGAAAGGGCCTTGTTTCAGGCCTACGTGGAAGAGGCCCGGCCCTTGATCGATCAGGCCAATGGCGATGCAGAAATGCTGCGCCAGGCCACAGGCTATTTGACCGCCGCTTTGGCATTGCAGCCCGCCAACCAGGATCTGATCGCCGAGCGGCAGTGGGCCAGCGATTACGTGGCAGGCGCCGATGCCGCAGCCCAGGGAGATTGGGCCGGTGCTGCCGGACACTGGGAAAGGGTCGTGTTGCTTCAACCTGACTACCAAGGCGGTGTTCTGCAAATCCGCTTGACGGAAGCGTACCCCCTGGCTGCTGAGCAGTTGATTTCCCAAGCCAACGGGTCCACATTCCAACTCCGTGAGGCCATCGGCTATCTGGATCGGGCCTTGAGCTTGCAGCCCGGAAACACGGCGTGGGCCGAAGAACGTCGCCTGGCGGCCGAGTATGTGGCGGGCGCTGAAGCCTTTGGCCGAGGCGAGTGGAATGTGGCCGTCGCCCATTGGGGGCCGATTCTGACAGAGCGGCCCGATTACCAAAATGGCGCCCTGCGCAACAACCTGCGCGCCGCCTGCGCTCAGAGTAGTGACCCCAACCAAGAGCTGTGCTCCCCGTAAGTATCGATCGGCCACACCTGCCCACGTTTCCTCGATTGCCCGCTTTGCACGGCAGCACTCGCTGACGGAGCGAGTCACGCTGCGGTTCGCCTCCATCGTTTCTAACGCAACACTAACACTTGTCTAATCCCATTCTAACAGAAAATTGTTATATTGGGGATGCTATCATGGAATGTAAGAGACAGCCGGAATCGTAGACGGCTTTGTAAAGTGGATGGAGGAAAATTATGGGGAAAATTATCGGTATTGATCTAGGCACAACTAACAGCGTGGTGGCGGTGATGGAAGGCGGCGAACCAACCATCATTTCGACGGCTGAAGGCGGGCGGCTTTGCCCGTCGGTTGTCGCCTTTACCAAGAATAACGAACGATTGGTGGGCCAGACGGCGCGGCGACAGTCCGTTGTCAATCCCGACAACACGGTGTATTCGGTCAAACGACTCATGGGGCGACGTTATGACGAGCCCGAAGTGGCCAAAGCTCGCAGCATTCTGCCGTATCAGATTGTCGAGGGATCCGCGGGCGACGCTCGCGTTCGGTTGCCGCAAACCGGCAAGGAATACACACCCCAGGAGATCTCGGCCATGATCTTGCGCAAGTTGGCCGATGATGCCGAGGCCTATCTGGGCGAAAAGGTGACCCAGGCGGTCATCACCGTGCCTGCCTATTTCAACGACTCGCAACGCCAGGCGACCAAGGATGCAGGCCGGATCGCCGGGCTCGAAGTGCTGCGGATTATCAACGAGCCCACCGCCGCTTCTCTGGCCTATGGGCTGGATAGGCAAAAAAGCGAGACCATTCTGGTGTGGGACCTGGGCGGTGGTACCTTTGACGTATCGATCCTTGAGGTGGGCGATGGCGTCATTGAGGTCAAGTCGACCAGCGGCGATACCTTCTTGGGTGGCGATGACTGGGATCAGCGGATTGTGGATTGGGTGGCTGAAGAGTTTCACAAAGACCAGGGCATTGACCTGCGCAAGGATCGACAGGCCCTGCAGCGACTGAATGAGGCCGCGGAGAAGGCCAAAATCGAGCTTTCGACGGTGCTGGAGACCGAGATCAACCTGCCCTTTATCACAGCCGACGCTTCGGGCCCCAAGCACTTGCAGATGAAACTCTCCCGGTCCAAGCTTGAGCAGATCACCGAGGAATTGGTGGAGCGATGCCGCCAGCCCTTTGAGCAGGCGCTCCGCGATGCCAAGCTCAAAGCCGATCAGATCGATGAAGTCGTGTTGGTGGGCGGTGCCACCCGCATGCCCATGATCCAGGATCTGGTGCGGAAATTGACGGGCGGCAAAGAGCCCCACAAGGGCGTCAACCCCGACGAGGTGGTGGCCATCGGTGCGGCCATTCAGGCGGGTGTGCTTGCGGGCGAGGTAAAGGATGTGTTGCTCCTGGACGTCACCCCTCTGACTTTGGGGGTGGAGACGTTGGGCGGCGTGATGACGCCCCTCATCGAACGCAATACGACCATTCCCGTGCGCAAGAGCGAGATCTTTAGCACGGCAGAGGACGGGCAGACGGCTGTGACCATCCATGTGTTGCAGGGCGAGCGTACCATGGCTGCCGACAATATGACCCTTGGACGGTTCAACCTGGAGGGCATCCCGCCTGCACCGAGGGGTGTGCCACAGGTGGAAGTGACCTTTGACATCGATGCCAATGGCATCCTCAACGTGACGGCCAAAGACAAGGCCACGGGCAAGGAGCAAAAGATCACCATTACGGCCAGCACCAACCTTTCCAAGAGCGAAGTGGAGCAAAAGGTGGGCGAGGCCAAGCGTCACGAGGCCGAAGACCGACGCCGCCGGGAGATGATCGAAGCGCGCAACACCGCCGATCAGATCATCTACCAGACCGAGAAATCGCTGCGCGACCTGGGAGACAAGGTCCCTGCTGGGGATCGATCGACCATCGAGCGAGCCATCGAGGATCTGAAAAAGGCCAAAGAGGGCGAGGATGTGAACCGCATCCGGCAACTGATCGAGCAACTGCAACAGGCCAGCTATGCCATTGGCCAGCAGATGTATGCCCAAGAGCAGCAGACGGCGCCGGGCGGAAGCGAATCGGGCCCCAGCCCCCAAGAGGGTACGGGCGAGGAGTTCGTCGAAGGCGAATTCCGCGAAGTCTAAAGGGCAAGGGATGGGCCTGGGAGTTCCCAGGCCCATCTTTACCTCATAGGAAACTGATGAACAAAAGAGTGAATATTCCAGTCCGGGTCATTCGCCCCGGTGAAACGACTGGGTTATGGGCAGCGAATCCCGAGCCCGTGGCGCGACCGTATCCTCCGTTTTTCGAGCAAGAAGCACAGCCTGCACAAGAGCCTGAGGGCCACTCGCCAAGGCCGCGCACGGTTGACGACGAGCCCGGCACCCATCCATCTGCCGGAAAACCTCTGGCACCCCAAGAGAGGGAGCCTCAATCGGAGGTCAGCAACAGGGCGAAAGGGGATGCGGATGTGTCCCGAGTGGAGAACGAGGAAGTAGGGGAGGCCTGGCGAGAACGGGCGTTGCGTTTGCAGGCCGAAATGGACAACTTTCGCAAGCGACAGCAACGCCGGGCTGACGAACAGATTGAAGAGGAACGCGGGCGCATGTTGGGCGCCTTTTTGCAGATCGTGGACGATCTGGAGCGCGCCCTGGGCGCGCCCGAGGACAGTGGACAGAACCTGCGCCGGGGTGTTGAGCTCATCCACCGATCGGCCCTTCGGCTCCTCCAGCAGGAAGGGGTGGAACCGATAGAGGCCCAAGGCCGGCGGTTCGATCCGAATTGGCACGAAGCGGTGGCAACCATCCCGCTCAGAGGGCGGGGGATGGCTCCTTATACGATCACGCAGGTGGTCGAACCAGGGTACCGCATGGGAGAACGGCTGCTGCGGCCGGCCAAGGTGGTGGTTGCCGTTGAATAAGGGGCAAGGAATGGCCCGTGGCATTGCAGGACGCGGGGTCCTGGCGGAGTTTTCGATATGGAATACAAAGACTATTACAAGATACTGAACGTAGAAAAGAATGCCACCGATAAAGAGATCAAGAGCGCCTACCGCCGCCTGGCCCGGCAGGTCCACCCCGACGTGAACCCTGACGATCCGCAGGCCGAGGAACGATTCAAAGAGATCAACGAGGCCTACGAGGTGTTGTCCGACCCGGAAAAGCGTGGCAAATACGACCAATTGGGCGCCGACTGGCAACGCTGGCAACAGACCGGCGGCCGACCCGGCGAATATGACTGGAGTCAGTGGGCTGCCGGCCAACCCGGGGGACGCGTTCACGTCCGCTATGGCACGCCCGAGGATCTGGAAGATCTGTTTGGCGGCGGCAGCCCCTTCTCTGATTTTTTCAGCCAGATGTTTGGCGGCATGGGCGGGGGCCGTGGAGGTAGCGGCGGGTTTGAGTATCAGATGCGACCTCAAGCCGGGCGCGACCTGGAGCAGGAGATCGAGATCACGCTGGAAGAGGCCTATCATGGCGCCACCCGCCTCCTACAGAAGGATGGACAGCGGCTGGAGGTCTCGATTCCGGCGGGCGCCAAAACGGGCACACGCGTTCGGATGAGCGGCCAGGGCGGGCCGGGGAGCGCAGGGGCGCCGTCGGGCGATCTCTATCTGCGGGTCAAGGTGCAGCCCGATCCGCGGTTTGAGCGCAAAGAAAACGATCTCTATACGACAGTGCCTGTGGATCTGTTCACGATGGTTCTGGGGGGCGAAGTTCAGGTGCCCACCCTGTCGGGGCACGCAGTTCTGACCATCCCGGCAGGAACGCAGAATGGTCGTACCTTCCGACTGCGGGGCAAGGGGATGCCCTCGCTGCGCAACTCGAAACAGAAGGGCGATCTGTACGCCCAAGTGCGGGTTCAGCTTCCCGAGAAAGTAACCTCCCAACAGCGGGAACTCTGGGAGCAGTTGCGACAGGCCAGTGGGAGTGAATAGGGAGGCGTTGAATCTTATGCCAATCATACACCGTGATCAAATCATTATCAGCATAAGCAGCGCAGTTCGGCGAACGGGCGTTTCCCGGAAGGTGGTGCAGGAGTGTATCGCCCGCCGGCTGGTGCAACAGCCATTGACCGAGCGCGAACTTCAGGAGCTGCGCCGCATCCGCCGGCTGAGGGATCTGGGAGTCAATCTGCAAGGGATCGAGATCATCCTGCAGATGCGCCAGCGCATCCTGGATCTACAAGCCGAACTGCGACACCGGGAATCCCTGTTCGATGCCATGGGCGAGCCGGATCGTATCTGGCATCGCCGACTTCCCTGGTACACCGACTGGGATTGAGTCACTCGGGTCTGGAGATGATCGATGGACCGTAACCGACAAACGACACGCATGGTGGGATTAGCTCTGGTCGTTTTGGCGCTGGCGCTGTTGGGGTGTGCCTTGCCCGGCAACCTTTCCGAGTTGTTGGAGCCCACTCCCTCGCCGCTGCCCACCGCCTCGGCGACCGCCACGCCCGCGCCGACGGCAGTACCGATCGCGCCACCGGCGGATCTTGTCACCCTCCAAGAAGAGATCATTCGGGTCTATGAGCAGACGGGGCAGGGCGTGGTGTACATCACCAATCGCAGCTACGGCTATGACTTTTTTCTCAGACCCATTCCCCAGGAAGGCTCTGGTTCGGGCATCGTCTACGATCGTGAGGGACACATCATCACCAACTATCACGTCATCGAGAACGCCGACGAGCTATTTGTGACGCTGGACGAAGAGACCACCGTTCCGGCTACGCTGGTGGGCGCGGATCCGTCCGTCGACCTGGCGGTCATCAAGATCGATGTGGAACCCGAACTGCTTCAGCCGATCCCGTTGGGCGAGTCCGATTCGCTGCGGGTGGGCCAATTTGTCATTGCCATCGGCGATCCCTTTGGCTTTGAGCGCACCCTGACGGTGGGTGTGATCAGCGCCCTGGGCCGCGTCATCGAGAGTCCCGATGAGAGCTTTATCGGGGAGGTCATTCAAACCGACGCCGCCATCAACCCCGGAAACTCGGGGGGGCCTCTGTTGGATCTGTCGGGCCAGGTCGTCGGGGTGAACACGGCCATCTTTAGCCCCAGCCAGGCTTCGGCGGGCATCGGCTTTGCCGTGCCGGTCAACATCGTGCGCCAGGTGGTGCCCTCGCTGATCGAGAAGGGCTACTATCCCCACCCCTGGCTGGGGGTGCGCTACGTCTGGACGCTGACGCCCGAACGGGCAGAGGCCCTGACCCAGGCAGGGATGAACGTGCCGGTCGATCAAGGGCTCTTGATTGTGGAGGTCGTGGACAATGGCCCTGCGGCAGAAGCCGGATTGCGTGGGGGATGGACCCAGATGCGCGTGGGATATACCGTTCTCCTGGTGGGCGGCGATATCCTCACTGCCGTCGATGGAAGGCCGATCGCCAACGATCAGGATCTGACCCGCTACCTGGATTTGAACACCCAGGTGGGCCAGACCATCGAACTCACCATCTGGCGCGATGGGCAAGAGATGACCCTGCCGCTGACCCTCACAGAGCGCCCGCATTAGGCCAGCGACTCGTCGGTTTGACGACCGCCCAAGAGCATGATACAATGGGCCCAGCATGGAAAAAGAAGTCCTGTTGAGCCAGAGCGCGATTTTTGCAGCCCTGCCCGCTGATGTGCGGGCGGGGCTGTTGGCGCGTTTTGTTCAGCAGCGCTATGACAAGGATGAATACCTCTTTTTCGAAGGGGATCCGGCCCAGTTTCTTGTTTTGGTGACCGAGGGACGGGTCAAGATGATCAAACACTCGGACAGCGGGCGAGAGACGATCCTGGCGACCTTTGGCCCCGGTCAGATTGTTGGCGAGGTAGGCGTCCTGATCGGCGATGTGTATCCGGCCACGGCCCAGGCCTTGGAGCCAACCAGCACGCTGACCCTGCGCCGCGATGACCTGGTGGAACTGGTCCACAGCCAACCCGATCTGGCCTGGTTGCTGATCACAGAACTGGGACACCGTTTGCAGCATGCTCACGAGACCATCCGCAGTATGGCCGTGGAAAAGGTGGAACGGCGTGTGGCCCGCGTCTTGCTCCGCATGGCGAACGCCAGCGGAGAGCGGCTGGACTCGGGTTCGATCCGAATCACTGCACCCCTGAGCCGCCAAGACATCGCCGATATGGCGGGAACTGTGTTAGAGACGGCTATCCGCACGATGAGCAAGTTTCAAAAGGAGGGGTTGGTCGCAACAAAGGCAGGCCAGATTATTCTACTCCGGCCCCATCAGTTGGTGGCCATTGCCGAAGAGTTGGAAGCCTAGCCAGACCGAACCGCAGGCCGGGACTGGGTTGTTTCGGGTATCTCCCATCGAACCCCAGGCCGGTCACTCCATCCGGCCCCGGGGCACGCCAGACACAGCTTGGTTCAGATCTTCCAAAAAGGGGATCAGCTCTCGATGGTATTCGCGGGCACTGTCGGCCACTGTGTGAAAGGGTGAAAGCAGACAGCCGGGGCAGTGCAATCGATAGCGGATAAAAATCGAAACCGTTTCCGGGTAGATCTTGATCACATCGTCGATGAGACTGTGAGCCTGAATGCAACGAGACGGCTCCATGGTCACCACCTTCCTTTCCTCTACAAACTGCTCTGGAACCTCGAGCACACTCCAGGCTAACACACAATCCCAATCTGCGCCATGACTTCTGTCATGCCATGCGTCAATCCTCCTCGCCCGTGTCGAAAAACATGCCGAGCTGCTGTTGGCCACGCACGGTCTCGATCTGCTGGACGCGCAACTCGGCGGCGTCTAGGGTATCGTTGCACCGCTGGGCCAGGAGCATCCCCCGTTCATACAGGAGAATTGCTTGTTCCAGGGCCAGGTCGCCCTCCTCCAGGCGGCGAACGGTGGTCTCTAGCTCGCGAAAGGCTTCTTCAAAGGTCAGTTCGTCGGTCGATGTAAGGGTTTCGTTTTCACTCATGGTTCGGTTTCCTGATCGTCTCGGCAAGGATCTCCCTCCACCACAGTGTGGAACGCTCCATCCCGCACTCGAATGGTCAGGGCGTCGCCTGCAGCTACCTGACCCACCCCTGTGATTACGGCTCTGGTTTCCCGGTTCATCACGATGGCATAGCCTCGGTCCAAGGTTGCCTGCGGGCCCAGCGCCTCCAATTTGGATTGCATCCCGGCGAGGTTGGAACGGCGCAGGGCCAGCGCGTATCGCAACGCCCGCTCCGACCGCCGAGTCGCATCGTCCGCTTGCTGGCGATAGGCGTCGATTCGCGCCCGCGGCGATTGGCGCTGCAAGCGGCCGGCCCACTGCTCCAGTTCGTCGCGCGCCCCATCCAGCCTCCGCTCGGTCCATGCCGCGAGCGTGGCGGCCCAGTCGCCCACTCGCTGGCGCAACTCGAGCTGATCGGGCACGACCAGCTCGGCCGCGGCCGAGGGGGTGGGTGCCCGCAAGTCGGCCACAAAGTCGGCAATGGTGAAATCGGTCTCGTGACCCACGCCGCTGACTACCGGATGGCGGCAAGCAGCAATCGCCCGAGCCACCCGCTCGTCGTTAAAGGCCCACAGCTCTTCCAGCGATCCGCCGCCCCGGACCAGGAGGATCAGATCGACCTCCTCCCGGCTGTCGAGGGCTTGCAGGGCAGCCACAATTTGGGGAGGGGCCTGGTCCCCTTGGACCAGCGTGGGCGCCAGCAGAACCTGAACCAGGGGATAGCGGCGGCTGAGCACGTTCAGCACGTCGCGCAGGGCCGCGGCCTGGGGCGAGGTGACCACCCCCACCACGCGAGGGGGGAAGGGCAATGGTCTCTTTCGTTCGGCTTCAAAGAGCCCCTCGTCCCTCAGCCGGTCGCGGAGCTGCTCAAAGCGGGCGTGCAGGTCTCCCAAGCCCACCGGCTGCATCTGGTCGACGATGAGCTGATAGTTGCCCCGGGGCGCGTACACCGAGATCCGCCCGTGGACCCGCACTTGGGCGCCATGCTCCGGCTTTTTGCCCAAGCGTGCCGCGTCGGTGCGCCACATCACGCAACTGACGGCAGCGGTGGCGTCCTTGAGGGTAAAGTAGAGGTGGCCCGAACTCGCACGGGTGAGGTTCGAAACTTCGCCGATGAGCCATACATCTTGAAGCTCGGGATCGAGTTCCAGCAGATCCTTGATGTGCAAGGTGAGTTCGCCGACCGTCCACTCTTGCCAGCCGGGCAGCCATTCTTGATCGTCCCACAGCCCAGGAAGCTGTCCGCTCATCGCGCGTTTCTCACGGCCTTGACGGCGCGCACGATGGCCTCGGCGACCACCTCGGCAGCGTAGGCGCCCACCAGGTTCAGATCGGCGCGTTTGGCGCCGGTAGCCAGGGCAAAGAGGGTGTCGCCGTCGAACATCGTGTGGGCCGGGCGAACCGCCCGCGCCAGGCCGTTGTGGGCCATTTGGGCCATCTTGTTGGCCTCTTCTTTGTTCAGGCGGGCGTTGGTGGCCACCACGCCAATGACCGTATGGCTTGTGCCGGCGAACTTGAGGGCCGTCTTGCCGACCATGCTCTTCAGGGTTGCCAGGGTGTCGGCAAAGCCCTCGCCTCTCAAGGCGCGCACGCCGGCCAGAATCTGGCCCGTGTGGGGATCGACAACGTCGCCAAAGGCGTTCACAGCCACAATCGCGCCCACCACCAAGCCGCCCCCCAGATCCACGCTGGCCGTTCCCACGCCGGAGGGAGAGGCTTTGCCGCCGCCCAGCACTTTGCCCACGGTACAGCCGGTGCCGGCGCCCACGCTGCCCTCAGCCACGAGGCCATCGCTCGCCGCCTGGCAAGCCGCATAGCCCATGGCCGCATCGGGGCGGATGTCGGCGCGGCCCACGTCCAGGTCAAACAGGACGGCCGCCGGTACGATGGGCACCTTGGCGACCCGCACGTCGAATCCGATCTTGCGCTCCTCTAACCAGCGCATCACGCCGCTGGCCGCATCCAGGCCGTAGGCGCTGCCGCCTGCCAGAAGCACAGCATGGGCCCGCTCCACCATGTGCATCGGTCGCAGCAAATCGGTTTCGCGGGTGCCCGGCGCTCCTCCCCGCTGATCCACCCCACCCACCGCTCCGTCCGGCGGGCACAGCACCACAGTGCAACCGGTGCGGGCTTCCAGGTCTGTAATATGCCCCACGCGGATGCCGGGCACATCCGTAATGGCGTGGTTCCAAGTTTTGGCCATCATTCCCTCACAATCCGTCTGCGGGCTTCCACGGGCGCCCACACCCTTACGCAGTCAGCAGATCGGTCACCCGATCCAAAATCTGCTCGGCCACAGTTTCCTTGGGAAGAACAGGCAATTCCCGCGCGCTGCCATCGGCGCCAATCAGGGTCACCTGGTTCGTATCGGCGCCCATCGCTTGCCGCGCATCGTTGGCCACGATCAGATCCAGGCGCTTGCGTTGGAGCTTTTCACGGGCGTTTGGCAGCAGGTCCTGGGTTTCGGCGGCAAAGCCCACCACCACCTGATCGGCCCGACGCAGGTCCGCAATCTGGGCCAGAATGTCTGTCGTGCGGACCAGGTCCAACGTCAGATCGCCTTTGGCCTTTTTGATCTTTTGGTCGGCTGCTGTGGCCGGGCGGTAATCGGCCACGGCCGCGGCCATGAGCAGGGCATCGGCGCGGGGAAAGGCGTCGAGGGTCGCGTCGGTCATTTCGGCTGCCGTCTGCACCGGGACCCATTCCACGCCAAAGGGCGCCGGCTGGCCGGTGGTACTGATTAGCGTCACCTGGGCGCCCCGGTCGCGGGCCGCCCGGGCCAGGGCATAGCCCATGCGCCCCGATGACCGATTGCCCAGGAAACGAATGGGGTCCAGGGGCTCGCGGGTGCCGCCGGCCGTCACGATGATTTTTCGCCCGGCCAAAGGCCCTCGGCGGGCCAGCACCCAACAGGCGGCATCCAGCACATCCTCTGGCTCGGCCATGCGCCCGGGTCCGGTGGCGCCCGAGGCCAGACCCCCTTCGGCCGGACCCACCACCGTCACGTCGCGTAGGCGGATCAGCCGGGCCAAATTGTCTTGGGTCAGGGGGTTGGACCACATGTGGGTCTCCATTGATGGGGCCAGAAGGATCGGGGCTTCGGTGGTGAGCATGGTAGCCGTGACCATGTTGTCGGCCATGCCCGCTGCCAGTTTGGCAATGGTGTTGGCTGTGGCCGGGGCGATCACCATCAGGTCTGCCCGCCGGGCCAGGCTCACGTGGCCAATGTCGGTCTCGCTGAGCAGGGCAAACATCTCGATCACCACAGGCCGATGGGAGAGAGCCTGAAAGGTCAGGGGCGCCACAAACTGCCTCGCGGCGTCGGTCATGATCACGTCGACCAACGCCCCGCCCTTGACCAGATGGCTGCACAACGTGACCGCCTTAAAGGCAGCAATCCCCCCCGTGACTCCAAGCAAGATGGAACGATTCTGAAGGATCATGTGGTCACCTCCCGGTTCATATCCCAGATGAGACGCAAGCCTTCCAAGGTCAACCAGGGCTCGACCACATCGATGACCTCCGTTTCGGCGGCGAGGAGAGAGGCCAGTCCTCCCGTGGCAACGACCCGCATCTCAGGTCCCAGCTCGGCGCGAAAACGCGCCACCAGGCCCTCGACGAGGCCCACGTACCCAAACAGCATGCCCGATTGCATCGACTGGACGGTGTTCTTGCCAATGACGCCCGGCGGGCGGATCAGGTCGATGCGCGGCAGCTTGGCAGTGCGCTGGAACAGAGCCTCGGCCGCCACGCCAATGCCCGGCGCAATGGCACCCCCCAGATAGTCACCCTCAGCCGAGATGGCATCAAACGTTGTGGCCGTCCCCAGGTCCACCACGCAGGCCGGCCCGCCAAAATGGAAAAAGGCCGCCACGGCGTTGACGATTCGGTCGGCGCCCACTTCGGCGGGATGGTCGTAGCGTATGCGCACACCGGTTCGCACACCAGCTTTTATCTCCAGAGGGGACTGGTGAAAATAGCGCAGGAAGAGCTTTTCAAAGACGCTATCGAGCGGAGGAACGACGCTGGCCATGATGATCCCTTCTACAGAGGAAGGATCCTGCCCCGATCGTTCAAAAAGCTCGAGGATCAGCATGGCGTACTCGTCGGCCTGTTTGGCGTGATCGGTCGCAATGCGCCAGTGGGTGAGCAGCTCCTGGTCTTGATACAAGCCCATCACAATATTCGTGTTGCCAATATCCATGCAAAACAGCGACATGGGCGCCTCCTGTTTGGTTGGGCCCGCTCGAACGGCCCTCACGTGTTGCCGCGGGTGGGCGTCGTGAGACTTGACAGGGGAAAGAGACTACTCTCCCCCTCCTGGTGTGGCCCTATTATAGCGGAAATGCAGTGCGATGTCTATCTTGGACGCCAGCCTCAAAGCCTACAGTCAACCCTGGCATCTCTACCTTGGGCTACTGCCAAAACGAAAGGCTCCCGGAAATCCACGGGAGCCTTTAGTCATTCAATGGTCGAGCCCAGCGTAGATCGGATCTGGATGGGCTCAGGCATCCTGCCAGCGCAGGATGGGCTCGCGGGCGGCCCGCACCTCGTCCAGCCGGCCCACCGGCGCCGAGTGAGGCGCCTGGTGAAGCAGCTCGGAATTGGTGATGGCCTCGTCGCGGATGGCGCGCAGGGCCGCAGCAAAGGCATCCAGCGTCTCTTTGCTCTCGGTTTCGGTCGGCTCGATCATCAGCGCCTCGGGCACGATCAAGGGAAAATAGTAGGTGGGTGGGTGAAAGCCGTAATCGATCAACCGCTTGGCAATGTCCAGGGCATGGACGTCGGGCGCTTCGGAAATGATACCCATAGCCACGAACTCGTGCATGTGGGTGCGTTCGTGGGAGATCGGCAGGACCCCCTTGAGCTGGCTTTTCAGGTAATTGGCGTTCAACACGGCCATCTGACTGGCTTCGCGCAGCCCTTCGCCGCCCAACATGCGGATGTAGGTGTAGGCGCGCAGCAACACGCCAAAGTTGCCATAGAACGACCGCACCCGCCCGATGGTCTTTTCGGGCACCGCCAGATGGAAGCACAGCGCCTCTTCTTCCTCGTGTCCGTGCTCGTCGGGGGAGCAGCAGGTGTCGCACCGGCAAGCGCTGCCCTTGCGCAGTTCGACGATGGGGCCCGGCAGGAAGGGCACCAGCTTTTCGCAGACGGCCACCGGGCCCGCGCCGGGTCCACCCCCGCCGTGGGGCGTGGAGAAGGTCTTGTGCAGGTTAAAGTGCATGACGTCAAAGCCCATTTCGCCCGGCTTGACGATGCCCATAATGGCGTTCAGGTTAGCCCCATCGCCATATACCAACCCTCCACAGCCGTGGATCATGTCCAGGATTTCCAGGACGTGCTCTTCGAACAGGCCAAGGGTATTGGGATTGGTCAGCATCAGGCCGCAGACGGTGTCGTCGCACACAGAGCGCAACGCTTCAAGATCGACGTTGCCCCGCTCATCGGAGGGGACCTGGACCACTTCGAGGCCGCTCATGGCCGTGGTGGCGGGGTTGGTGCCGTGGGCGCTATCGGGCACAATGATCCGCGTCCGCTGCGGCTCGCCCCGATCCAGGTGGTAGGCGCGCATCACCAGCACGCCGGTCAGCTCGCCCTGGGCGCCGGCGGCCGGCTGTAAGGTCACCCCGGCAAAGCCGCTGATCTCTTTGAGCGCCTCCTGGAGCTGGTACAGGACCATCAGGTTCCCCTGCACCGAGTACACGTCCTGATAGGGGTGGGTGAGCACAAACCCGGGCAGCCGGGCAGCCGCCTCGTTCAGCTTGGGATTGTACTTCATGGTGCACGATCCCAGGGGATAAAAGCCCACATCGATGGCCCAGTTGAGTTGGCTGAGCCGCACATAGTGGCGCATCAAGGTCAGCTCGTCCACCTCGGGCAGGTCGACCTCCTCGCGCAGCATGGAGGTGGGCGGCAGTTCTGCCTCGGGCACATCCAGGGCCGGCAGGGTCGTGGCCATGCGGCCCGGTTTGCTCAGCTCATTGAGAAGAGGCTCGGCGCCCGCGCAGCGCACGCCGAAATCTACTTTCATGGTTTGGGGGGTCATGGCGCCACCTCCTGTACAGCTTCGGCCAGGGCATCCACCAGGGCATCGATCTCTTCGCGGCGAATGACCTCGGTCACGCAGAGCAACATGTGATCTTCCAGGTGAGGATAGTCCCACCCCAGATCGTACCCGCCGATGATGCCCCATTCGTCCAGCAGATAGTCGTTGATAGCTTTTACCGGCTGGGGGCAGCGGACGACAAACTCGTTAAAGAAGGGGCCGTCAGCTATCACCTGATACTCTGGCAACTTGCTGATGCGGCTGGCGGCATAATGGGCCTTGTGATAGCAGAGCTCGGCCAGTTTTCGAATGCCGCTCTTACCCAAGGCCGCCATGTGCACGCTGGCTGCCAGGGCGCACAAGGCTTGGTTGGTGCAGATGTTGGACGTGGCGCGCTCACGGCGGATGTGCTGTTCGCGGGCGGTCAGGGTCAGCACATAGCCTCGCTTGCCCGCCTCGTCGACGGTCTGTCCCACCAGCCGCCCGGCCATCTTGCGCACGTAGGGCTCGCGGCAAGCGAAAATGCCCAGGTAGGGCCCGCCAAAGTTCAGGCCATTGCCCAGGGCCTGGCCCTCACCCACGACGATATCGGCGCCATAGTCGCCCGGCGGGCGCAACAGGCCCAGGCTGATGGGCTGGGCCGCGACCACCAACAATGCCTTGGCGGCGTGTACCTTGTCGGCCAATCCCTCCAGGTTTTCGATCTGTCCGAAAAAGTTGGGGTTTTGGACGACAAGACAGATGGTGTCATTGTCCAACATGCCGACAAGATCGGCCAGGGTCGCCGTCGGGTCGTCATCGCCGACGATATTCAGGTCCATGCCCTGCGTGTAGGTGCGTACGACGGCTCGGTATTCGGGATGCACGGCCGGGGATAGGATCACCTTTTTGCGCTTGCCACGGACCACGTTATAGGCCGTGATCACGGCTTCGGCGGTCGCCGTAGCCCCATCATAGTGAGAGGCGTTGGCCACATCCATCCCTGTCAGGGCGCAGATCATGCTCTGGTATTCAAAGACGCTCTGCAAGGTACCCTGGCTGATTTCGGGCTGGTAGGGGGTATAGGCGGTGTAGAACTCGGAGCGGCTCAGGACCTGATCCACGATACGCGGCACATAGTGCTGGTAGGCGCCGGCCCCCAAAAAGCAGGCAAAGTGACCGGTGTCCAGGTTCTCTTCGCTGATGGCCTGAAGCCCCGTCAGAATCTCCATTTCGGACAGAGGTTCGGGCAGGTTGAGGCCTGGAAAACGATAGGCCTCTGGCACGCCGTCAAACAGGTCTTCGACCCGCTCGACGCCGATGGCTGCCAGCATCTCGGCCCGATCCGCCTCGGTGTGCGGAACGTAACTCATAGTCTCCTCCCACAGCGAACGACGTCGGGGGTCAGCGGGCCGGCCCGCTGTTCAGTGCGGGCCGCCAGACCCCACACGCCGGTCGATTGTTTTGGCGTTAGCTTTCTTGCTCGACCATCGCCTGATAGGCTTGAACATCCATTAGGTCATCGAGTTGCGCGGGAACGGCAATGGCGATACGCGCGAACCAGGCTTCGCCAAAGGGATCCTGATTGACCAGTTCAGGCGTGTCTTCCAGCGCCTCGTTGATCTCCAGGATCTCGCCATCCACGGGCATGTACACGTCCGAGGCGGCCTTGACCGATTCCACAGTGGCAAGGACATCGCCCTGTTGGAAGGTGTCGCCCACCTCGGGCAGCTCGACATAGACTACGTCAGAGAGCTGATCCTGGGCAAAGTCGCTGATGCCAATGACGCCCTCATCACCTTCCACCCGAATCCATTCATGCTCTTTGTCATACTTGCAGGTGGGATCGAATTTCATGTTCTTCCTTGAACCTCCCTTTCTTCTTGGTTATCATCGACTGCCGGTCTGGGCCGGACAGAAAAGACGATTTCTATTGTAGCATCAAATGTCGTGCCTGACAAAGATCCCAGGTCACAGCACACAGCATTCGCGCATCTGGTGAACGCTTAGCCCCAGATCGTCGGCCATCTTGCGGGCCGCGCGAGAGGGACTGACCATCACGTTGACCCCTGCCCGAATCGCCAGGGGATCGAGTTCTTCGCGGTAGCGTCCCTTGGGCCTCATGCACCCCAGATACAGCGTTGTCTCTGGGAACCGGATCCGGGCTTCGGCGATCAGATCGACGACGGCGGACACCGGTGTTGGCTGCCGGTCGGCGTATCGTGTGCCGGGGGTGGGGATGAGGACCAAGATCACTAGTCCATCCACCCCGAGCCTTTGTAGGTGTTCAAAGGCGCGCAGTTCGTGCCCCAATTCCCCACCTCTCAGGCCGATGGTCACGTGGGGCAGGGTGCGCGCATGGCGCCGCAGGATCTTGTAGGTTTCAACGTAATCCTCGACCGATCGATCCAAGCCATAAACCTCGTGGATGGTGGCGTCGTCGCCCACAAAATCAAAGGACACCACGTCCACCAAGGGAGCGATGGTTGCCATCTCGGTCTCGCTGACAAAGCCCACGTGCCAGTTCATCGACCGACCCTGCCGCCAGGCGCGAACCCGATCCAGGTGGGCCAGCACCGGCACTCGCCCCTGGGGATCGCAACCGCCCGAGATCAGGCAACTGGTCGATCCGTTGGGTTCCACCTCCCAGATCGCTTTCATACCGGAAAGGTAATGGCCTCCACAGTGGGCGCAGTTCAGGGCACACTGGAGCCCTGTCAGGCTCAGCACTGCTGTGTCGAGCGGGTAGGACCAGGTAACCTCGTCCGGGAAATTTGCGCGCCGTATGGTCCAGGCGCGCTCTAATTTTTCGGTGAGTTCGTCCATACATTCAGTATAACAAGGAACGGGCCAGGGTGCAACCTCGTTACCCTTTGAATCGCGCCCGCAGCGCGGCCCGCAACCGATGCCAGAAGGTTTTGGCC
This sequence comes from uncultured Anaerolineaceae bacterium, assembly GCA_964575225.1. GTDB lineage: Bacteria > Chloroflexota > Anaerolineae > JAAYZQ01 > JAAYZQ01 > CAZNQW01. The sequence continues at coordinate 21,478 of CAZNQW010000010.1, forward strand.
ACTTGAGCATCCTCCGCTTGGAGGGGCTTGGCGCTGTAGCGGGCCTCGAGAAAGGCATCGGTCAGCCCGCTCAGATCGGGCTCCAGATCGGGGAATTGGAGATCCAGGCTGCGGCGATATTCCAGGGGCGTCTGGTTGGGATTTCGGGCCTGCCCGGCCTGGGCTGCGCGGCGCACGGTCGACAGATAGAAATAGCGGATCTGTTCGCGGGCGGGCAACCGTCCCGGGAAAAGAAACCGGCGGGCTGGAGCCTCCTGGGCAATCGATGCGCGCTCCTTCTGTCTCTGCTGGCGGCGACCCTGGATTTCGCCGCGCCAATGCCGCCACTGGCGCCACAGGTCTCGCAACCAGGCCAGAACCCGTCCCCACCACGGCATGTCGGCCTCTGTGAGGGGCAGCGCCTCAAATCGATCCTTGAAAAACCGCACCACGGCATAGCCGGCAATGGCTGCGATCACGACCCAGAAGAGAGCCGAGAGCAGAGCCTCGAGAAAGCCGGGACCCGCGGCCTGGGCTGCTTGCGGGACCAGCGCGGCATCGGGCTGAGGCGTGGGCGGCGGCGTAGGCGTTTCCATGTTCGGGAACAGAAACGTCAAGGGCCAGGAAATCAAAACGAGGAGCGCATAATACAGAAAGGCCAGAATGTTGACCACAATGGATAGCACGCCCAGAAAGGCCTGGAGGGGCCCCATGGAATAGAACGTGGGCAGCCCCACGGAAATCAGCGCCACGAGGACCAAAAAGAGACTGACCCAGAGCAGCCAGCGCCGCACAATGCCCTTCTGAACGGGCAGCCGCTGCATCTGCCAGCGGATCTGCAACGTGCCGAAATGCCCCTGGCCCAGCAAGCCGAGTCCCAGCACAAAGTAGATCAGCATGGGCAGGGCCAAGACCCGGTCCAAGGCCCCCATCACATACAGGAGGACCGAAGCCAGCAACATCCCGATTCCGCCCCAGGCAAATAGCTCTGCCAGGGAATCTAGTACGTGATGGCGGTCGCTGAGGGGGTGGGGCCGGGTCAGCCACAGGTAATAGGCAATGGAGGTCTTGTCCTCAGGCGGCTCGGGGATCTCTTCTTTTACATCCAGTTGCATCGCGATGCGGGCGACGCTCTGCGCCCCGAGCCAAAACAGCACAAACACAAAGCTCAGGATAGAGTCCGTGGGCGTCAGGAGAGGGTCCTGGCCCGCGATCCAGGCCTGCACCTGCGTCCAAAAAGCCTCAAAGCCCTGGATCAGGTGCCCTGCCAGCTTGAGCAGCACCAGCAGGATCAGTACCTCGGACGCCCGCGAAACCCAATAGCTGTAATCGGTGATGCGCCGCTTCCGAAGAAGGCGCTCAGAGAGAATGCCCTCCAGTGCGGCGAAAAAAGCCAAGAGTAAGAAGTAATCGCCTTGCCATCCACTCATCATCCGCTCCAGCAGGGCGACCACCGGCGCCAGCAAGCAGACCAGCATCAGCGCGATCAAAACGGGTCGCAACAGGTTTTCCACCCAAGCCCACTGAGAGGGGTTCTTGTTCATCGCCAGATGTCCAAATCGCGCTCGCTCCAGATCCGAACAGCCTGGACGCCGATCTGCTCTGCCCGCCGTGCCACTGAATCGAACCCCGGCTGAGGATCGGTCAGAACCAGCACGACGAACAGGCCCCGACGCCGCAGGGCCAACAGCGTGTCCAACAAGCCGGGCGCCTCGGTGGCTGTGATGGCAACCACCGTGCTGCCCCACGGCAGCCCGAGGCTCTGTTGGCTCAGAATTTGTACAAAGGGCGCTGTCCCTTCCTCCGAAGAGACGCCGATGCGAGCCAGCAAATCCAGGATGTGCAGCAGGTGCTCGCGGCCCTTTCGCGGCGAAAGAGAGGGCATTTTGCCCAAAGGCTTGGCGGCCGACCCGGCATCATCGAGGGGATCGCAGCCGTTGGTGACCAATCCGACGGCTTGTCGTTTCTCGGTCAGATGCACTGCCAGGGAGGAAGCCACGGTAATGCCCAGTTCCGTGGCCTGAAACCGAGATCGCTGCGAATAGTCATCCAGCCGCAGGTTCAAAAAGATCGCGGTTTGCAACGAGATCGCCGGTTCATAGCGGCGCACCTGATACGCGCCTACCCGAGCGCTGGTCTTCCAATCGATCCTGTGGAGTGGATCGCCGGGCTGGTAGGCGCGTACCCCGTGGATGCGGGTCGGATCCTCAAAGAGGCGATCGCGGCTGGGCAGTGTGCCAAAGGGGGACTGGGAGGGAAGGCCTAGCGTCCGCAGGGCCACGATCTTGGGGTAGACGATGAGAAAGTCATCGCTATTGTACCGGTGTTCGTAGCTGGCCGAACCCAGCAGGTCGCCGCCCAGAACGTCAAAGGGCCCCAGGCGGTAATACCCCCGCCGATGACCGATCAGGGTGTAGCGCAGCGTCAGTCGCTCGCGGGGCAGCAGCGAGAGGACCTGGCGGAAGGCAGGGCCTGGATTGATCTCGGCGGGCACGCCGTCGCTGATCTGAAGCCACAGCACCGGTAGCCAGCCCCGATTGTGAACGTCCACCTGGATGGGGAGAGACTCGCCCAAGAAGACCCGCTGTTCGTGGTGGCGCTGGAGCTGCACAGCCGCCACCGAGCGCCGCGCCCAGAACCTTCCCACGAAATAGATGCCAAAGAGGGCGTAGAGCAGGAAAAAGAAATAGTCCACCCGCGTGAAAAGGGCAGCCGCCAGGAGCGCTATAAAGAGCGAAAGAAGTCGGTTCATCTTCCTTCGCGCCCCGCTCTCAGGTCAGGGTGCCGATGTGGAGAGGGGTGGCTTCCAAAATGCCGGCCATGATCCGCTCCGCCGAATAGCCCCGCAGCGCACTCTCGGGCCGCACAATCAAACGGTGAACCAGGGTCGGCACTGCCATCTCTTTGACGTCGTCAGGCAGCACGAAATCCCGCCCGCGCAGAGCCGCCAGCGCTTGGGTCGCTTTGAACAGGGCCAGACTCCCCCTGGGACTGGCGCCCAGGGCTAGGTCCGCATGGGTGCGCGTCGCGTGTATCAGGCTGACGATATAGTCGCGCACCGTATCGTCGATGTGCACGTCCCACACATGGCGTTGCAGATCGAGCAACTGTGCGCCGTCCACCGCCTGCGCCACGTGGAAAATGGGGTGCTCCCGCTGCAGATTCAGCAGGATCTGGTTCTCATCCTCCCGCGAGGGGTAGCCGATGGACAACTTGAGCAAAAAGCGGTCGAGCTGGGCCTCGGGCAGGGGGAAGGTGCCTTCGTACTCGATGGGGTTCTGGGTAGCCATCACCAGAAACGGGCGATTCAGCCGATGCGTCACTCCGTCCAGCGTGATCTGGCCTTCGGCCATGCATTCCAACAGAGCGCTCTGGGTGCGGGGGGTGGCCCGGTTGATCTCGTCGGCGAGCAAGATGTGCGAAAAGGCGGGCCCAGGACGGAACTCAAATTCGTTGGAGCGCTGGTTATAGATCGAGACGCCGGTGATATCATTGGGCAGTAGATCGGGCGTACACTGCAACCGCTTGAAGCTCAATCCCAGTGAAGCAGCGATGGCCCGGGCCAGCATCGTCTTGCCGGTGCCCGGTACATCTTCCAGGAGGATGTGCCCCTCGCACAGCAACGCAACCAGAACTTTCTCGATGACCGGCCGCTTGCCGACAATTACCCGTTCGACGCTTTCGGTCACACTCTGGGCAAATTGCTGCACATCCCTTGGGTTCATTCTTTGCTCCTCTTTTTGTTACGGCCATTGTACCTCAAGACAAAGGGCACTGTCAACCCACAATCCACGCCGATAGTTTATACAAGTCGGTGGGATTCTTTTGTGGGGGCCTGCCGAGGCCCCCAAAACCCGCGGCCGGGGGCCTAAGCGCCCGCAGACGGGCGGCCCGGAGCCCCCCGAATCTAGTGCGTTGCTCGCTTGGTGCAGCTGTTCGAGGGCGCTCAGGCGTCGCTGCCAGCCCCAAAGGGGCTTGGCTGTCTCTCCAAAGCATGGATGAAAGCCACCTAGTCATCCAGGTAGGCTCGGCGGCAACGAAACAGCTAGGTACCAGATTCCCACCGAAATCGATACACCACCTCCACGCCCCGGCGGCTGGGAGGCGCACGCGTCGTTGACAGGAAGGGAGCCCTGTGCTATAGTCTGAACAAGGCGGCCTCGCAGGCGGGGCGCCATTGGGGAGGGTGCATGCGCGATCTGTGGGCGGTTGTCTGGCTGAGCGCCAAGAGCCTTTGGGAAGATTTCGTCCTGTTTGCCCTGTGGAACGTGGGGTGGGTTACCCTGGCGATCCTGCCCTTGGGACTGTTCGTGGTCTGGGGTAGCGCGCAACCGCTTTTGGCACTGGGCCTGGCGGCCATTCTGCTGCTGCCGCTGGCAGCCTATTCGGGCGCCCTGTGCTATGTGGCCAACCAGGCCGTGCGCGGCAGAGCGGTCGGCTGGGCCACTTTCTGGTTTGGCTTGCGGACCTATTGGGCCAAGAGTGTGCTCGTGTTTTTGTTGGGGGTCGTGGTTTTGACCCTCGTGCTCACCAACCTCTATTTTTACGGACGGGTTGTGCAAGGAGCCTGGACCAACTTGGCGCTGGGCATCTGGTGGCTGTTGGGGCTGTATTGGCTACTGGTGCAGGTGTTCTGGTTTCCCATGATCTTGGAGCTGGAGAGTGAAAAGGTCCTGCATGGATTGCGCAGCGGGTTGCTGATGGCGTTGGTGACGCCAGGTTTCTCCCTGTCGTTGGGAGTCGCAATCGTGCTCTCGGCGGCTGTGAGTATGCTGCTCACCGTGCCGGCTGTCGTGGTCCTGATCTCCTTTTTGATGCTGCTGGCCAATCACGCCACGCGGAGCCGGTTGGCCTTTGCGCAAGGCAAGCGTTACGATCCGGGTGCGGAGGATGGAGATACCCCGGGGCGGGCTTGAGCAATTGGTACAATTGAAAGATATGCAAGACAAAATCATTTCGCGGACCGAGCATGGATGGTGATAGACTCGAATAGCCACGACGCGAGCGGATGGATCTTTAATATTCAGCGCTTTTCGGTGCACGACGGCCCGGGCATCCGCACGACCGTGTTTTTGAAGGGATGCCCCTTGCGGTGCCTGTGGTGTGACAACCCCGAGTCGCAGCAACTGGAAGCGCAGATGGTTTTCTGGCCAGACCGGTGCATTCATTGTGATGCCTGCCTGAGCATTTGCCCCGAGTCGGCGTTGGAAGTGGATGCCAAAGGGAATCGGCGCTGGCTTTTGGAGAAGTGCACGCTGTGCGGGCGGTGCGTAGAGGTATGCTATGCCGGGGCCCTGGAACAGATCGGCCGGCGCGCCACCGTGGGCGAGGTTCTGGCTGAAGTCGAAGCCGATAGGCGGTTTTACGAACAGTCGGGGGGTGGGGCGACCCTGTCAGGCGGTGAACCTCTGAGTCAACCATCGTTCAGCCGCGGCCTCTTGCAGGCGATATACGAGCGTGGGATCCACACCGCCATCGAGACTTCGGGGTATGGAGCCTGGTCGGTGTGGTTAGAGTTGCTGCCCCACCTCGATCTGATCCTGTACGACCTCAAGGAGATGGACCCTGAGCGCCACCGGATGATGACGGGAGTCTCCAATCGCTTGATCCTGGAGAACCTGCGTCAGTTGGCGGACACCGGCAAGAAAGTGGTTGTGCGCCGACCGGTGATCCCGGGTTATAACGACAGTCCCGAGAGCATCCACGCCCTGGCCCATTTTGTGTCGTGCCTTCAAACCATCAAGGAGATCGATCTCTTGCCCTACCATCGTTTTGGCCGCGCCAAATACGACCGTCTGGGCAAAGAGTATGTCATGGGCGAGCAGCCCTCGCTCGACGAGAGTGACGTCACCCATCTACAGGACATTGTGCGATCCTACGGCCTACGGGCCAAGATCGGGGGCTGAGCCCGGATTGGATGGACTTGCGGAGAAGAACATGACGTCAAGCTGGAGAGTTGACTGGAATCGTACTGGATGAAATTCGGTGGACGTGGGAGGACTGCACGGGCGTCCACGCCGATTTCCTTTTTTCCCCGCACGCGCTGTGAACCTGCCAGACTCGGCCCAAAAACAAACGATCCCGCTGCCGGGATCGTTCTGGTTTCGGCGGAATCCATCACCGCCCATCTGTAATGCCCCCGAGAGGACTTGAACCTCCACGCCCTTGCGGGCACAGGTCCTCAACCTGCCGCGTATGCCAATTCCGCCACGGGGGCAAGTACAGAGCCATTATACCCTCAATTAGCCGGCTTGTCAATTTGCCGAAAAACCAGTGCAGAAACGGATGCCGGGTGGGGTTTTGCCAACTTGGGCTCGTCACTACCCTTTTGGCCGAAAAGCTGGTATAATCGGGCGACGGTCCCGGAGTGGGTACAGGGCGCATTGTAAGGAGAATGGGCATGCAAGAAATTCGAGACATGGCCACCAAGATCATCGACAATGTCCAAGAGGTTATCGTGGGCAAGCAGGATGCCGTCCAGCTCGCGGTGATATCCCTGCTGTGCGAGGGCCATCTGTTGATCGAGGATGTTCCCGGCACCGGCAAAACGATGCTCGCCAAGTCGATGGCCAAGTCCCTGGGGTGCTCCTTTCGCCGCATCCAATTCACGCCCGACATGCTGCCCAGCGACGTGACGGGGGTGTCGGTCTATAATCAGAAAACCCGCGAGTTCGAGTTTCGACCGGGGCCGGTCATGGCCCAGATCGTGCTCACCGATGAGATCAACCGCGCCACGCCCAAAACGCAGTCGGCGTTGCTGGAGGCGATGGAAGAGCGGCAGGTGACGGTCGATGGCGTGACCTATCCCATGGACCAGACCTTTTTGGTGCTGGCCACCCAAAACCCCATCGAGTACGAAGGCACATTTCCCTTGCCCGAGGCGCAGTTGGATCGCTTTATGATGCGCATCGGCCTGGGGTATCCTGCGACGGAAGACGAGATGACCATGCTGGACCGACAGCAGTATGTGCACCCTGTCGATCGCATCGAGCAGGTGGTGACCGCCGACGAGTTGCTGGCGGCCCAGCAACGGGTGCGCCACGTGTACATCGACGATCTCGTCAAGGAGTATATTGTCAAGCTAGTCAAAGCCACGCGAAAGCATCCCGACGTGTATTTGGGCGCCAGTCCCCGGGGGAGCATCGCGCTGTATCGTACCAGCCAGGCCCGCGCCGCCATAATGGGGCGGGACTATGTGACGCCCGACGACGTCAAGGCCCTGGCCCACGTCACCCTGGCCCACCGGCTTATCATCAGCCCATCGGCCCGGATCAAGAATGTGGATCCGCGAGCTGTAATCCAAGAGATCTTGGACAGCACGCCCGTACCAGGAGCCCGCGTACGGCCCAAATAACCCTGTTACACAATCAACCTCTGTCCAGCACTCGGTGACGGTGGGATGTCCCCGAGCCCTGGAGGTTGGGAATCGGAGTTGAATCATGCCTCAAGCAGATCTAGTGCTATTGCACGCACCCAGCGTGTACGATTTTCGGAACGAGTCGATCCTTTACGGGCCGGTGAGCGATCTGGTACCCAGCACACCGGTTTTCGAAATGTACCCCATTGGCCTGACGACCATTGCCGAATACCTGGAGCGGCGCGGTTTCCGCGTACGCATTATCAACCTTGCGGTTCGCATGCTCAACAGCAAGCGATTCGATGCCGAGGCCCTGATCCGCAAACTGAAACCGGCGGCCTTTGGCATCGATTTGCACTGGATGCCGCATGCCCACGGCGCCATCGAGGTGGCGCGCCTGTGCAAGAAACACCACCCCGACATCCCGGTGATGTTTGGGGGGTTTTCCTCCACCTACTATCACAAGGAGCTGATCGAGCGCCCCGAAGTGGATTTCGTGGTGCGCGGTGATTCGACAGAAGAGCCCGTGTTGCAACTCATGCAGCACCTGACTCACCACCCCGAGGCCAAGCCCCTGGCCGAAATCCCGAATTTGACCTACGCCGACGATGACGGCACGGTGCACGCCAATGAGATCACCTTCAGTCCAACGAATTTGGATCACGTGCTCATTGACTATAGCTATGTGGTCAAGGCGGTGGCCCGCTATCGAGACCTGGCCAGTTTCATTCCGTTCAAGGGCTGGCTGGGTTATCCGATCACGGCGGCTCTGAGCGTGCGCGGTTGCACGCACAACTGCCGCACGTGCGGCGGCTCGGCCAAGGCCTTTTCGGCGATGCACAACCGACAACGTCCGGCCTATCGGGCGCCCGAAGACCTGGCCCAGGATATTCGCAACATTGCCCGTTTTAGCAATGGGCCGGTGTTCATCCTGGGCGATCTTCGCCAACCAGGACCGGAGTATACCGACCGGTTTCTGCGGGCCATCGACGGCTATCAGGGACCGGTCATCATTGAGGTGTTCAACGCCGCTGATCGGGAGTTCATCGAGCGGGTGTCAAAGGCGATGCCCAACTGGACAATGGAAATCTCGCTGGAAAGCCATAGCGAGGAGGTGCGCGCGGCTTTTGGACGGCCGTTTAAGACAGGGCCCACCGAGGATACGATGCGCTACGCCCTGGAGATGGGTGTGCGGCGGCTGGACCTCTTTTTCATGATCGGACTGCCCAAACAGGACTATCAGTCGGTGATGGACACGGTGGACTATTGTGAATATCTGATGCGGGATCTGGACCCAGGCCCAACCCGTCGCCTGATCCCCTTTATTTCCCCGCTGGCGCCCTTCCTGGATCCGGGCAGCCCCGTGTTTGAAGAGCCCGAACGTCATGGGTATCGGTTCTTTGCCCGCACGTTGGAAGAGCACCGCCAAGCGTTGGTTCAGCCCAGTTGGAAATATGTGCTCAACTATGAGACCGAGTGGATGAACCGCGATCAGATCGTCGACAGCACCTACGAGGCAGGGCTCAGGCTCAATCGGCTCAAGGCCCAGTATGGGCTGGTCGATCCGGCCCAGGCCCAGGCCACCGAGATACGCATTCTCAAGGCCCGGCGTCTCATGGCCCAGGTGGACGATATCATGTCGGTTTCGGATCCAGAGCGGCGCGCCAAGTTGCTGCAGGCCATCAAACCGCAGGTCGATGACGCCAATCTATCGACGGTTTGTGACAAAACCGAGCTGAACCTGCCTTTGAAGGGAATTGCGCTGAACCTGCCGCGGGCGGCCTGCTTCCTCCTCTCGCAGGTAGCCGGGCGCTTCCGGCCTCAATCTGAGGGCGATGGGGTGAACCGGTGAGCGAACCGACTCCCGATTTCGTCATCGTGGGCCATGTCTGCCAGGATATCTTGCCTGATGGCAGCCTGGGACTGGGGGGCTCGGTGTCGTATGCGGCCATGACCGCCCATCGGTTGGGGTATCGGGTGGGGATTGTGACCAGTGCCGGTCCCGATCTGGATGTGGCGCGTGCGTTCCCCCATGCCCAGGTGGTGTGCCGGCCTTCGGCAGCCACGACGGTTTTTGAGAACATCTATCTCAATGGCACGCGAACCCAGATCCTGCACCAGCGGGCCGATGTGATCACTTGCGCCGAGGTTCCCCCAGCCTGGCGCCAGGCCCCCATGGCCTATCTGGGCACTATCGATCAAGAGATCGCGCCGGGTGTGTTTGGCTGCTTCTCGGAGGATGTCCTGTTGGGGGTGATGCCGCAGGGTTTTTTCCGGCAATGGGATCGCAAGGGGCATGTATCGTTTTGTGAATGGCGGCCCAGCGAGGAACAACTGCGGCGGATCAAGGTCCTGGTGATTAGCGAGCTGGATGTCCCCGAGCCCCAACAATGGGCGCAAGAGTGGGCCCAAGTGGTTCAGGTCATGGTGGTCACTCACGCTGAACGGGGGGCGACGGTCTACCATCAGGGTCAGGTTCATTCCTTTCCTGCCCGTCCCGCCCGCCAAGTGGATCCGACCGGAGCCGGTGATGTGTTCACCGCTGCCTTGATGATCCGTCTGGCCGAAACCGGCGATCCCTTCCAATCGGCCACATTTGCCAATGTGGTGGCTTCGTTTTCTGTGGAAAAACCGGGCATTTCGGGAATCCCGGAGCGAAGCACCGTCGACGAGTACCTGTTCCACCACAAGGCAGGGCTGGCAAATCTGTGATGACGGGCACGCTCAAGGCGTGACCGCGGCCCACATAAAACCGTCTAGAGAATCTGATCTGCCTGCCAGTCCCCGTGCCAGCGTGGATGCGCGTTTGGGCGGCTCTACAGGTATCGGGGCGTTTTTGTGTTTACCCCTACAGGATGTGGTTGCATTTCGTTAACCCCCCATATGTAGTGGGCTGGCGAAACGGCCCCAGGGTGCCGAACCTGACCACCTGCCCGAGTTCCATCACCGAGGGCCCCAACGCCGATTTGGGCGCTGTTTGGTCTTTATGAAAAGTCGTGGTAGAATGCCCATGGTCCGTATTCGATGATTGAGCGCAATTGGTGCTGCGCCTAATTGGGAAAAGGGAGAACGTGTGATGAGAGAAAAAATCCAAGAGTTTTTGGACTATATCACTGAGGACAAGGGCTACTCCCCAAACACCCTGGCTGCGTATCGCAATGATCTCGCCCAGTTTGCCGATCACGTTGAGGGTCGTGTTTCCAGGTGGAGAGAGATCTCGCGAGATACCATCGTGGATTATATTATGGCGATGAAGGGGGAGCAGGAATATGCCTCCTCCACAGTCGCGCGCAAGGTGGCAGCCATCAAGTCATTCTTTCATTATCTGGTGAGTCGGGGCGAACTGGAGGACGATCCCACCGCTACCCTTGATTCGCCCAAGGTCCGCAAGCGCCTGCCCAAGGCGATTTCACCAGAAAATATGGAGCGCTTGCTGGCCAAGCCTGCCCAAGAGGATTCGCCCAAGGCGATGCGCGATCGGGCACTGCTCGAGGTCCTGTACGCAACAGGGCTGCGGGTGACCGAGTTGATCTCGCTCAATGTGGCCGATGTGAACCTGGCATCGGGCAGTGTGCGAGTCATTCGGCCCAAAGACAAAAAAGAGCGGTTGGTGCCCATCTATGAGCGAGCGATAGGACCCTTGCAGGATTATCTGGAGAGGGGCCGAATTCAGCTCTTGCGCGATCCCGAAGAACCGGCCCTCTTTCTGAACCATCGCGGGGAGCGGTTGACGCGACAGGGCTTGTGGCTGATCGTCAAGCACTATGTGCGTGAGGTGGGTATCATGGAAGAGGTCACCCCGCACACTCTGCGTCATACGTTTGCTGCCCATCTACTGGACAAAAAGGCCGATCTCGAGTATGTTCAGGAACTGCTGGGGCACGCCAATATCTCTACGACCCAGATGTACGTACATATGGGCAAGGACAAAGCCGAGGACAACGAGTAGCGGCACGGCCTTCGGGTGTTCCCTTGCCCGTCGGGACGGGGCTAGAATTCTGTGGACACAGATCGGGTTTCGTGGGAGGGCTCTATGGGATATGTAGAGAAAGCGATGGGCGATAACGAGAGCGTGGTATACACCACCCACCAGCACGCGATCGTCTTGCTGGAGCGCGCGATGTCTCCACTGTTCGTCTTTGCGGTTTTTCTAACGGTGGGCTTGGTGGTTCTCCTTTCTCCGGCGACTGTGGCGGGTGACCAGCGGCGTTTCATCGTGGGAGTAGTTGCCCTGGTAAGCGTGGTCATGCCCTTGTACTTTGTGGTTTCTGCCTGGTTGGCAGGCAAGCGCGGGCGAGATCTGGTGCAGGGGGTGTGGCGTGCAGGTTTGGCCGCACTCTTGATCCTGGCGGTTGCTCTGTGGCTGATGTTTCGTCCCGATCTCAAGGCATTGGGCTGGGTAGCGCTGCTGGTGGCCCTGGTGCCCCTGAGTGAATTTGTCCGCCTTCTGATGGATTGGCTCAATGAGCGCTATATCATCACCAATCGGCGGGTGATGGAGGTCAGGGGGATCGTCAACAAGCACGTCCGTGATTCTGCCCTGGAAAAAGTGAACGACGTCGAGTTGGATCAATCGGTCGTCGGGCGAATATTGGGGTATGGCACGGTGCAGATCATCACCGGTTCGGATATTGGCGTGAACAGGTTTCTTCGCATCCGCAACCCGGTGCGCTTCAAGCGCGAAATGCTCAACGCCAAAGAATCGGCCGTAGGCAGTGGCGATCGAGAGGATAGACTGGCCAGTTTTCCGGAAGCCGCCGATAACGAGATCCCCGAGCTGATCGCCGATCTGGATGAGCTGAGGCAGCGGGGTGTCCTGACGGAGGAAGAGTTCCAGGCCAAGAAGCAGGAATTGCTCAGCCGGCTGTAAACGCCCGTCCTCGCGATGGGGACTGGTTTTGCCCAAAGCAGATCGGTTTTCCCGACTGCGGGCCTGGAGAGGGACATGATACACTATTACACACGCCAGGATTTTGAGCAGACCGCTCATTTTGTGCAGGATCGCATCCAGCATGAACCGCGCATCGGGCTGATCCTGGGTTCGGGCTTGAACCCTTTGGCCGAGTCGGTGGAAGAGGCGGATCGCATTCCCTACGAAGAGATCCCCAATTTCCCCAAGCCCACCGTCGAAGGGCACTCGGGCCGGTTGGTGGTGGGCCGGTTGGAGGGCCAACAGATCCTAGTCATGCAGGGACGGGTGCATTTTTACGAAGGATACACGATGCAACAGGTCGTGTTTCCCATCCGCATGATGCAAGTGATGGGTATCGAGACGCTGATCGTGACCAACGCCGCGGGCGGCCTGAACCCCGACTATGCCGCGGGCGATTTGATGCTCCTTTCCGATCACATCAATCTGGTGGGGATGACGGGTAACAACCCGCTGTTTGGGCCCAACGATCCGACCTTGGGTCCGCGATTCCCCGATATGTCTCAGGCTTACGATCCGGCGCTGCGCGCCCTTGCCCGAGACGTGGCCCGAGAACACGATCTCCCGTTGCACGAAGGGGTATATGTTGGATTGTCGGGACCGTCCTTTGAGACGCCAGCCGACATCCGATTTCTGCGCCTCATTGGCGCCGATGCCGTGGGCATGTCCACGGTTCCTGAGGTGACGGTGGCCCGTCATGGGGGGATGCGCGCGCTGGGTATCTCGGGAATTAGCAATGTAGCCTTGTCGGAACCCCAGCCTGGCGTGGAGGCTACCCACGAGGAGGTGTTGGCAGCCGGCTCGTTGATCGTGCCCCGGCTCATGACCCTGCTCCGCGGCATTTTACAGCGCATGAGGTAGGATCGGGCCTGTGAAAGGGCCTGGGTCGTTGATTGGGGACGAAACCCGTTCCTGAAAGTCTATTCCGTTCGGAGTGTTGTATGGAACAAGTCTCGCGAATTCTCGCAGACTATCAGTGGTGGATCTATGGCGTTTTGGGTATCCTGCTGCTGTTCTATTTGCGGCGAGCGCTGTTGGCAAGGCGCGAAAGCGCCCGTTCGATTTTCAAGCTCGAGCAAGAGACGTGCGACCTGCGTTATCGACGCAGCGCCCTACTCTCAATTCTGATCGTTCTGACGATGGGTGCCGTGTTTACGACAAGCAGGATGACCCTGTCCCCCCCCTTGGCGTACGAGCCCACGGAGGAACCCACACTGACGGTAACAGCGGGGCCGCTGGTGGCTCCCACGCTTACCCCGACGCCCCTTCCAGCCACCATGACGCCCACTCCGACGGCGACCCGGGTGCGACCTACAGTACCGGCGGCAGCGCGCGCCACCGACACGCCGGAAGTGCTGGCGACGCCCACCCCGGCGGTGCGACCGCCCGCATGTCCCAATCCCAATGCCCGGATCACCTCGCCGGGTATCAACCAGGTGCTCACGGGAAGCACGGCCGTTCGCGGTGTGGCGAATACCGAGGACATGCAATATTACAAAGTGGAGATAGGGCCCGGCAGCAACCCCCGGGACCATGAATGGACCGTCGTGGGGCAGTTGCACCATACGCCTGCCACGGGCGGATTGCTCGAGACCCTGAACGCCGGCGCTTATCCCCCCGGTGTTTATACCATCCGGTTGGTGGTGGTGGACCGGACGGGCAACTATCCCGAGCCCTGTCGCGTGACCGTCTCCATCCAACGTTAGTGGGCCAACGCTAGTGGGCCAACGCTCGTTGACCAACGCTTGTTGGAAAGCCGTTTTGTGAGCCAAACCTTGTCCCCACCCCAGGAAAAGACACAGGAGGGTGTTGCCCAGGCAGCAGGCGTCATTGCCCTGGGCAACGTCGCCAGTCGGGTGTTGGGACTGGTCCGCGAAACAGTGATCGCCGACCTGTTTGGAGCCAGCGGCCTGGTAAGCGTCTTTCGGGTGGCCTCGATTGTGCCGACCATGCTGTACGAGTTGCTGATCGGCGGCATGCTGAGCGCGGTCTTGATCCCGGTTTTCAGCGAGGTAATCGAAAAAGAGGGGCGGGCCGCGCTCTGGGCGTTATTCAGCCGCGTCGTCAGTCTGGTCGCAATCCTTTTGGCAGCGCTGGTCCTTTTGCTGGAGCTTTTGGCGCCTCAGGTGGCATGGCTGCTGGGTGGCGGTTTTTCGCCCGAGTTGCAGGGGGCCCTGACTCGGATGCTGCGCATTTTGGCGCCGGCCCTCCTGTTGTTGGGGTTGTCGGGCGCCGTCACCGGCCTTTTGTACACCCTCAAGCGCTTTACGCTTCCGGCTTTTGGCGCCTCGGTCTACAACCTGGGCATACTCACTGCGGCTCTGTTGCTGGCAGGCAAGTTGGATGCCTTTAGCTTGGCCATCGGCGTCTCTCTGGGCGCCGCGTTGCAGTTGGCCATCCAACTGCCCGATCTACGTCCGGTCAAGCTGCGTTTTCGGCTGGATCTATCTCACCCAGCCTTGCGCCGCATTCTGATGCTTTATCTGCCCATTGCCGCCGGGTTGGTGGTCAGCAATGGGCAGGTGGCGATTGACCGCCGCCTGGCCTCGGGGACGGGCGAGAGCAGCATTGCCTGGATGGCCAATGCCACCACCCTGGTGCAGCTTCCCCACGGGCTGGTGGCGGTGGCCGTGTCGTTGGCGGTGCTGCCGACCCTTTCACGGCTTGCAGCCCAGGGAGAATGGGAGGGATTTCGCCTGACCCTGGGCCGAGGCTTGCGGGTGGTGCTGATGCTGGTGATCCCAGCCACGCTGGCCCTGCTGGTTTTGGCAGAGCCT
>CAZNQW010000011.1:0-7250 GCA_964575225.1 uncultured Anaerolineaceae bacterium
AGATAATGAGCGGTGACTGGAGTTCAGACGTGTGCTCTTCCGATCTGACTGGCTGTGCCGTTGCCAATGGCGATCACCTGCACCCCGGTCGAGGCCAGGGCTGCTTCCAGCGACCTCTTGGCCTCAGCCCATTGGTTCTGGGGAGCGTGGGGAAAGATCGTGGTCGTGGCGAGCACCTTGCCCGTGGCATCGACGATGGCCACCTTGCACCCGGTTCGAAAACCGGGATCGATGCCCATCACCACCCGCCCGCGCAGCGGCGGCTGAAGGAGCAGGTTGCGGAAATTGGCCGAAAAGATCTGGATGGCGTGGTCGTCGGCCTGCTCGATCTGAGAGGATCGCAGGTCGCGCTCCAGGCTGGGTGCCAGCAGTCGCTTGTAGCCATCGTCGATGGCTTCCCCCACTTGATCGCGCAGGGGCGTGCGCGGACCGCGGAGAAAGAGCAGTTCCATAACTTCCAGGATGTCGTCCTCGGGCAATTCGATGCGCACCTTGAGCGCGCCCTCAGCCTCGCCCCGTTGAATGGCCAGCCACTGATGGGGTTCCAGGTCGGGCACGGGCAACACCACATCTTTATACGGGCGGAACTTGCCCGCGGGGTCCACCTCTGCCTCTTCACCCGCCAGCTTGCACACCAGGTACGCTTTTTCCAGCGAGATCCGGCGCGCCTCGCCGCGGGCAGAGGGATCTTCGGCAAACCGTTCGGCCAGAATATCGCGGGCGCCGCTCAAGGCCGCCGCGACGTCGGGGACCCCATCGCCAAGATAGTCCGCTGCCAGGCTCTCCAAGGAGCGGGAGTCCTTTTGCTCCAGAAGCAAATCGGCCAGCGGCTCCAGGCCCAACTCGCGGGCGATGGTCGCCCGGGTGCGGCGTTTGGGCTTGAACGGGAGATACAGATCTTCCAGAGCCTGCAGCGTGGTTGCTGCCTGAAAGGCAGCCGCCAGATCGGGCGTGAGCTTGCCCTGCTCCTCCACACTGCGGATCACCGCCTCCTTGCGCTCCGACAGGCGGCGCAGGTAGGACATCCGCTCCTCGATCTGTCGAAGTTGTTCCTCATCCAGGCCGCCGGTCATCTCTTTACGGTACCGGGCCACGAAAGGGATCGTATTCCCCTCGTCAAACAGGGCCACGGTCGCCGCCACTTGAGCGCGCCCCAGGACCAACTCGCCGGCCAAAAGGGCAATCATCTCTTGTTCAGTCATTCGTTCCTCATCTGTGGAGTACGCAGCCAGCCGGAGTCGACAGCAGCATTGCCACTAGCCGGATCGGTTAGCGAGAGCTGGTCACCATCACGAAATGGGTGACCGCCTTGCCAATCTCGGCCATCCGCTGCAGGTCGAGGCGTTCGGGCTTGTCCTGTTCTGTACCCGAAAGCTCGTCGCCGCTGCGGGTCACCACCACCCCTTGATAGGACTTGAGAACTTGGGCGCCGCCTCGGCTCATACGGCTGCTGTTGGTAACAAAGAACAGGCGCCAGTCGTCCAGGTCTGTGGTACGGGCGCCCATCCGCCGGGCGCTGGAATCAAAGGCGCGGGCCAATCCGGCGCTCGTCCCCAGGCGCGATAGGCGCGCCTGTCCGACCCCTACCCCATCCAGGATGAGGGTCGTCCACACCTCCGACCGGCTGGTAGGAAGGGGCGGCTGATTCACAAAATGGAACCCCCCCCCTCGTCCAAGGCAGCAAAGACAATGGTCCGTTTGGGGACAAACTCCATCGCCTGCAACGTGCGGGCCATCTCGATCAGGGTGGCGACACCACTGGCATTTTCGTCGGCGCCCTGGGGAACCAACCCGAAATCGGCCGTGACCAAAATGCGCTCCCCCTGGCTTTCCCGGTCGATGCCTGCGATATAGCCCACCACATTGGCGCCGGGGGTTTCCTCATAGATCAACCCGCCGGTCAGGCGCAGAGTCAACTCGGCGGGCACCAGCAATTCTTCGCCTTTTCCCCACCGTCGGAGCAAGTCCGCCAGATCGAGGCCGGCCTGGGCCAGCAGTTGGCGGGCGGCCGACTCGCCGATGAGCAGATTGGGGAACGGGGGCAACCGTTCCCGGTTGCTGAAGCTGGTCGTATCAAAGATGGGCGCCCGATCGCGGGTAGCCAGTTCGTCGTCGGGCACCACGCGCAGGATCGCAGCGAAGGCAGGGCTGCTATTGAATCCCGATTGGTACCTCTCGTTGGGGTCAAGGGCCAAGACGATGGCGCCGTTGGGAGGCGTCGAGGAATTGCCGGCAACCACCAGAGGCGCCTCAATGCTCCCTTCAGCCACATAGGCCTGGTAGGGATCGAAGGACAGGCCACTCGAGAGATCGAGCACCACCGATCCATCGGCCGCCACCACCTGGAGCTCTGGCACGCCCGTGATGCGGCCTCGTACAGAAGTGAATGGCTGGAGGTAGCTCCCCTGGGGCGTGGTCGGGCTCAGGCCCGCGGCGGCGAACTGGGCAGCCACATAGTCGGCGGTCAGGGCCGGTTGCCCGGCCACCTCAGGTTCCATGAGCTGCGCCACATCGTCCATCGCCCGCTCGGCGTCATAGTCGGCGGCCATTTTGGCGAACTGGGCTTCCACGCCTGTATCCAGAACCAGGGCGCGCGCGCCGACGAACAACAGCGCTACCACGGCAAAAAACCGCAACACCGACCATCCGCTGGGGTGGAACCGCCCCTTTTCGATAAACCGTTGGAGGCCGTATCCGAACAGATTGCAGCCCAGAATGGCCACCAGGAACGCCATCGCCGGAGTCAGGGGCAGCCAGGGATAGGACCGGAACCAGCGCCACGTGCTTCCCAACATCGCGCCCCAATCGGGCACGTCGAAATAGTGGTAGGACTCGAAGGTGGCCATGGAAAACACGACCCGACCACCGCCGATGAACAGGTTGACAAAGCCCAACTCGCCCAGCAACAGCAGCACGCTGCCCATCTCCAGGGCCGCCAAGGCCAGCAACGTGCCCATGAGATTGGGCAGAACGTGCCGGCTGAGGATCTGTGGCGAACTGAGACCCACCGCTCGAGCCGCCTCGATATACTGCTCGGCGCGGATGGACATCACATGCCCGCGCATCATCTGAGCCACCTCGCCACAACCCACGATGGCCAACGCGACAATAAAGGACGCCTGGCCCCGCTGGATGCCCACAGCCATAATCAGGATCATGGCCAGAATCAGCGCGGGCACGGCCGTCATATAGCTGGCATAGGCCATCACCAAGCGGTCGATCCAGCTTCCGGGCCACCAGCCCGCCAGGGTCCCAAACAAAAGCCCGATGAGCATCCGCAAAAGCATGGCGATGAGGGCCATGACCAGCGTGGTGCGGGCCCCATACAGCAGCAGCGATAGTTGATCGCGGCCCAGGTCATCCGTACCCAGCGGATACAGATCTCCCGGCAGGAAGGGTGCCCGGGAGAGTTCGCCATCGACGTACTGCAAGAGCTTGACCTGGAACGGATTGTGAGGGGCCAGCTCTGGGCCCAAAACGGCGACCAACGCCAGCATGACCATCAGAAAGGAGCCGACCAGGAAATAGGGATCGCGGACCGCCATGCCCAACCGCTGCCAAAACGTCAAGGGTTTCATACGGCCGCCACTCCCGATGGCCGCAGCCGTGGATCGATGCGCGGGTACAGTTGCTCGGCCAGGAGATTCATCAGAGCCAGAATCAGAGCCACAGGCAGGATCATGCCGATCACCCCCGCCGTGTCCTGGGCTTGGATGGCCTTGAGGAGCATCAACCCAATGCCCGGCCAGTTAAAGATGTATTCGACGATGGGCAGCACAGCCAGGCTAAAGCGCAAGGACACGACCGCCGTGGTCAAAATGGGCACCCCCGCGTTGCGCAGCACGTGCCTCACCAGGATCACCGACTGCCTCAATCCCTTGCTCCTGGCGGTGCGCACATAATCGGCGTCCAAGATCTCGATCAGGGCGTTGTAGCCGAGGCGGGTGACCACAGCGGCAGGTCGCGCAGCAAGAACCAACGACGGGAGAAGCAAATGTCCGTCCCAGCCAAAGCCAGCTACGGGCAGGATATGTTGGCCGGTGCTCTTGTACAGCCACAGCGAGAACCAGATGAGAAGCATAGCGGCAAAGTAGGCCGGTGTGGAGATCCCCAGGGTGGAGGCGAACAGCAACACCCCCGACAGGGGGCCATGGCGCCGCAGGGCCGCGGCCATGCCCAGGTACAGGCCCAGCGCCAGCGCCAGAACCAGCGAAACAGCCAGCAACCCCAACGACTTGGGCAAGGCGCGCGCCAGATGCTCCGTCACCGGCTGATTCCGGTTCGAGTTGAGGGTGGCAGTCATGGAACCCAGATCGCCGTGAGCCGCCCCCTGGAGGAACTGGAGGGTATATTCGCCAGCAGCCGACAGGCTATCGCCGAAATGGCCCACACCGCCGGCGCGAGCCAGATCCATGAGCAGTGCGATCACAAAGACCAGCGTGATGAAAAGCACAACGATGGTGACCAACCGCCAACCCGCCGATGCGATCACCCCCAGACAACCCCAGGATCTTCCAGAGCGCAAGGGGACCATGGACGGCTCTGCGATGTCCTCATCGGGGCGCAGAGTCTCAGCAGTCGGGGGATGGCCTGAGGATGGAAACACCCGACCAGCGAGGGCAAACTGCTGATCGATTCCTCGGGCGACGTGGGCCAGTTGGGGGTGATCGGGGTTCAGCCGCCTGGCATGGTCCAGAAGGCGACGGGCCTCCTCTTCGGTGGCTGCGAGTCCTGCCAACCAAAGGAAAGTGACGGCCTGTTCGGGGTCGTATCTCAGGGATTGTAGAAAGGCGGCGCGGGCTTTTTGTACCCTACCGGCGCGCAGAGCCTGCACACCTTGGGCCCGCAAGGCTCGGGCCTTGTCTTCCGCCTCGGGCGGTAGGGGCATTTTTATCTCATCCTCGCAAATCGGGCATCTGTCGTTGCTACGGCCCAAGGCACCAGGATTTCTAAACCACGGGCTCGGCCCAATCAGGCGCAAGGCGCCCACTCATGGGCAATCGTTCGGCGGCGTCCGATCGGCTGCCGCGGAAAAAGCAAACACCGTCAGAGTATACACCCAAACAGCGTCGGGGCAAAGAAACGCCGGTGGGGTGACCAGGGCCCTGTCAAAGTCCTTTTGAACAAGCCGCAACCCTAGTAACCAGCGCGTCACCCTCGCGAATGCGGGGGTCCATACGCTTTGTGCCCAAGAATGGAGGCTGCCTGTGGGTACACAGGCGCTTGCGCGGGCATGACGTTATAGAAAACTCCTACGAGTTGCGGTGTGCTCTTGTGGAAGAGCAACCGGAGCCAGCACACGACTTTGACAGAGCCCTGGTCCAATACCCGCCAGCGGTTGGCCTCCGCTGCCAGCCATGATATAATGCAGCCAAGCGCCGGGCATCCGCACGCCGGGCCATCCAGACGAGGAGGTATCGTCAGACCCCACCATGAGCGCATCGGATCGAGAACGCTGGGACAAAAAATACGCCAAGGGGGAGGGTCCCGCTCACTTTGCGCCCAAGGCCTTTCTCACCAACCATCGACACCTGTTGACGGGCGGACGAGCGTTGGACTTTGCCTGTGGGTTTGGGGGCAATGCCCTGTATCTGGCAGAGCTCGGCTATCAGGTCGATGCCGTGGATATCAGCATCGTGGCCTTGCATCAGGCCCAGGCCGAAGCCCGGCGGCGCCGCCAGGCCCTGCGCCTGATCCAGGCCGACTTGACCCGCTGGTGGGTGCCACCCCGCCACTATGACCTCATCGTCCTCTTTCTCTACTCGGCCCGCGACCTGATGCCCCAACTATTGGACGGCCTGCGCCCGGGAGGACTGATCTTTCAGGTCAACCGCAATCTACGAACCCTGGAGAGCCGGCCCACCTTTAACCCAGACTTTGTGATAGGGCCTGGTGAGCTCCGACGTGCGGCCTTGGCAGCGGGACTGGAGATCCTCTTTGTGGCCGACGAACTGCCCGACGACCCCGCCAACACGGCCCTCATCGCGAGGCGCCCGGCCTAGCTCTGATGCGAGCGCACCCGCTCCCAGCAAGCCACAATGCGGTCCAACTCTTCCTGCGTATCGGGCACCTGACCGTAGCGGGCCCGAATGTAAGCATCAGTGATCACCGCCAGGTCGGGGCGCAGGTCGGGCCACGCCGCGGTAAGGACGTCTAGATATTCGTAGGGTGTCTGGGCCTTGACGCGGGGGTATCCGGCCCGGGTCGCCACACGCACCAGATTGATGTAAATCCGCCGGATGGAGAGGGCCGACAGAAGCCGTGCCCCCAAACCCAGCCGATCCACGGCGTGAGCCATCTGTTCCAGCCGGTCGCGGCCCGCGCGGAGCATTTCCTTTAGGTTTTTGGCCAACAGGTCCGCCGACAGCAGCGATTCCCGCTGTTCTCCCCCCGAGCCGTTTCGCTCGCGCACCCTCCGATACCAGGTGAAAAAGAGGATCAAAGCCACCACCGCGGCGAACAAAGCCAAAATCGTCCCGGCCTGGAACGTACCCCAAAAGGGCGAAGTCTCCACTTCCTCGGTCATCATAGGGGGCAACGGTTCGCCCCCCTGCAACTGGAGGGCCATCGACTCTAACTGCTCGCGGATGCCGCTCAAATCGATGGGCACCAACGACAGGAGCCACGCCACGCCCCCGACAATCAAGGCGATCAGACCGATGAAGAGAATCCGCACAGCATCCAAGACCGGAGACAGAACGCCCACGACTCGTTCCAATCCCCCGCCGTAGAAAAAGACGGCGATCACGGAACTAACCGCCACCGTGGCTGCCACAGCCACCATCGACGAACTGATCCAGAAAGGGCTTCCCGGCGTGGGATAGCTACCGCGGACCTGACCGACCTCTTCAATGCGCGCCAGGGCTACCGCCAGCAAGCCCCAGAAGAAATAGGGGGCCACAAACACCACGACGCCGGTGTCGGTCAGCAGCGCGACGATCAGCGCCAGCCAGACCAGAAGGACGATCCCAACCCGAAAGCTGAGCCCCACCGAGTAGAGGGACAGGCTGCGACGGGCCAGGTGAATGGCCCGCGCCCACAGGAAAACCAGACTGGACAGGGTCAGGAGCAGGGGCGCCGCCGAACCGGATTGGCCGGCCAGTTGGCGCAGCGGTTCCAGAACCCATTCCACTCCCTGCCATCCCGAGTTGGCAAACACGTGGAAGCGCAGCATCAGGCCAACAACAATTAGGAGCGCTGCCGCCAGCAGGCCCTGTTGGACAGCCAGCTCGAGTTCGGCCCTTTCCAGC
>CAZNQW010000011.1:7260-31754 GCA_964575225.1 uncultured Anaerolineaceae bacterium
AGAGGTAGAAAAAGCCCAACAGCAACCCCACCACGGCCAGCCACAAGGACAGGGGCGGATGATGGCCGAACGACCAGGTCAGAGCCAGAAGCGCGGCAGCGACCCAACTGGCTTCGGCCCCCGCCAGCGCCACGAACAACAACTCGCGGCGAGCACCGGAAAAATCTCGCCCCAACCTCATCGCTGGAGCCCTCCCACACGCAAGGGGGGAGCCACGTCGGCGGCCCACTCTTCGGCCTCGCCCATAAATTCCTCGTCAAAAGGCAACTGGCTGAGGGGCAGCCGGTACGTGGGAACACCCGGCACCGATACAGGAGAGGCTGCCGTGGATTCATCCTCCAAGACCACCAACACCAGCCGTCGCCCCACCTCCCTCAGGCGGAGCATCGATACCCGCAACTCATCGGTGACAATAGAGGTCACGACCACAAGAGTGGCCCCCCAGGGCAGGCGCGGACTCTCGGCCATCAACAAAGCCTCGATGGACGACGTAGGAAAGCTGGTGACCGCGGCCAACGCCTCCAGCAGGCGGGAGAGCTGGTCGGGGCGACGGCTGGGCGGCACCTTGATCGGTTGGTCCGAATGGGGGACCGAGCCATTGGCGATCAGGCCGACGATGAAACGCTGCTCGATGGCATGGCTGGCGATGGAGGCCGTCACACCGATGGTTTTTTCCAGCCGAATGGGATCGATGCCGTGCCAGTGCCGGGCAAACGTCGCCACGTTGAGAAACAGCACCAGGTTGTGGCTGGTGGTCGGCTCGTAGACCTTGACTTGCAGCTCCTGACGGCGGGCGCTGGCCTTCCAATGCACGTCACGAAAGCTATCGCCCGGCTGATGCTGGCGAACTCCCACCGGCCGAACCGGGTCCTCAAAGATGCGCCAGGCGGCCTTGGCTTCGCCCAACGGTTCCTTGGGGGGAAATCCCAGGGCTTCCAAAGGCAACACTTGGGGATACACGATCAGCCAGTCCAGGTCTTCCTGGGTCCGCTCGCTCTGAAACAGGCCAAAGATATCGCCCGAGCGCAATCGCACGGGCCCGAGCGGATAAAAGCCCCGCTGCGTACATCGCACTTGATGGCGGCGGCTGACCCTCTCGAACCAGCGCATCGACAGGGCGCTGCGAAACAGGCCCATTTTCCCCGTCGCCGAGGGGAACAGATCCCCCTCCAACAGGGGCAGATTCATGGACCATTGATCCTCCACCATCAGCCAGCTCAATGGCAAAAGCTTCTGGTTGGTCAGGCGCAGCGTCAGGTCCACCACCTCGCCGGGAAAGGCGCGCTTGACACTCAGCAACCGCTCGTACTGGATGCCCACCAAGCTGCGGCGGTTCCACCACCAGGCAACCGCCAACACGGTCAACAGAAAGGCAGAAACGGCCAGCCACGCCTTCACGTGGCCGATTAGGCCAAAGGGTATGAGGATCAGGGCCAGGTATATCCAGGCTTTGTTGAACATAGAGTTTGTGGTTCCAGCAACCGCCTTGGAGCAAGGAGGGATCCTCTCCCCTGCGAGTTTCAGACGAAAAGAAGGGATCCCGCCAGCCTCCCGGGCGGCGACTCACTCGAGGTGCAGTTTGCTGTTGATCGTCCGCCGGACGTCGCCAAAGCCCTCTTCGAGGTAGGGGTAGGCAAACAGGACCGAGCCCAGGCCAAAGCTGGCGCCGGTGAGGGTTCGCATCTGCCAGGTGCTTTCATACAGGCCAAAGAGCTGCAGCACGCCATCCACCCCCATGGGCACGAGAAAGAGCAAATAGTAGCGGAACTTGAGCTGCCACGCGCCCCATCGCTTGCGGAGCAACCCATAGACCAATCCCATGCCGAAAATCGAGCCATAGATGGCCACGTCGCGCTGGCAAAAGGCCATCTTCCAGCCCACTTGCTCGTTGCCAATGGCCCGGGACAAGGGGTTGATATCGACGCCGGCTGCGGCCAACTCCTCAGGTGTGTAGGCCCATTGCGGGCCACCATAGAAAAAGGAGCGGGTGGGGCGCTGGTGACAAGCCGGTCGATAGAGGGTATAGACCACTTTGGCGGGCAGTTCCCAGCCGGCATCCATCATCACCGGGGCGGCCATGGGCAGGCCCACGTACAACCCCCAGAAGACATTGATCAGCGCCAGCCAATGCTTGGCCATCTGAAAGATGGCCTTGTCCATAAAGATCACCAGGTCCCGCGTGCGCCCGGTGACCGGTTGAGGTTTGACGTCCGGTTTCTGCGCTTCCGACAAAATTCCCCCTAAGGTTCCAGATCCTGCAAATACTCGGTCAATTGTTCAGCCGTCAGGTGCCCCACGTGCCGCACCCGGATGACCCCTTCCTTGTCGATGAGAAGCGACATAGGAAGGCCACTGGCCCGAAACACCTTTTTCACCGAGCCCTGAACGTCCAGGAGTACGGGGTAGGTCATGCCCATCTCATCGACAAAGGGCGCCACCGTCTCCCGTGGCTCCTCCACAGCGAGCCCCAACACCACGAACCCTCGGTCCATTCTCGCCCGATAGACCGCTTCCAGATCGGGGATCTCGTCGCGGCAGGGCTCGCACCAGGTCGCCCAAAAATTGAGCAGAATCACCTGGCCCCGGTAGTCACCCAGGGATGTTGAGCCGCCGTCCAAGCGGTTCAACGCCAAGTCGGGCGGCACGCTGCCCGGCTGGATGCCCCGGCGTGAGGGCTCTGCCGATGGGGCGCATCCCGCTAGCGCCAAATGCAGGACCAGGGCCAGTGCGGCAACACCCACCCACCACTGCATCCTTCCCCCGCGACCCATCGCAACAATCGGGGGCGCGCCAACGGCTACCTTGTCCAATGAGGGCATCCCCACTCTCAGAAGATCACGCACAGCAGCAAAGGTTACAATTCCAGGTCTACGAAGGAGCCATAGCCCGCCAGAAAAGAGAGGCTATCGGTAAAGATCAGGATCCCCATCAGCGCCAACAGGACTCCGCTGAGGATCGAGACGATGCCCACGTAGCGGTTCACCTTGCGCAGCCAGCGGGACACCGGGCTAAAGGCTAGCCCCACCAGCAGAAAGGGAATCCCCAGACCCAGGGTGTAGGCCGTCAGCAGCAGCACGCCCTGACCCACCGTGTTCATCTGGCCGGCGACCACCAGAATACTGGCCAGAATGGGCCCCACACAGGGAGTCCAGCCCGCGGCAAAGACCACGCCAAAGAGCAGCGAACGGAGGTAGCCGGTTTGGCCGGTGGGTGACCCGGTCTGTTTAAGCTCGATCTTTTTCTCCGCATAGAAGACGTCGGTGCGATTCATCAAGACCGTCACGGTCACGATCAGCCCGCTGGTCAGCAGGTTCGGCACCAGGGCGTCGTAGCTGGCCATAAAGTTCAGAATGCCCGCCGCCACTGCCAAGATGATCTGGCGGGCCGTGCTCCACCCGGCGCCGGCCCACACGACAAGCCCCATCAGCAGGCTCTCCTGGAGCCAGCGCATCCCATCTCCACCCCACGCCCATTCACCCTGCACGATCCAGCCTGAGTCGAGCACAAAGGTGATCAGCGCCACCACCACCGCGGCCAACGTCCAGCGCTTGCGGTCCCAGCCGATGCTGCTGAGCTTGAGACCAAACACCACCAACAGAACGCCGCCCACCCGTTGCAGCAGAATGGTGGAATCGAAAAGGATCTGGCCGATCAGGGTGGCTGTCGCGCCCAACAGGATGAACACCAGGCCAAAGCCCAACACAAAAAAGAGGGCGTGGAAAAAGGTCCGGGCCGTCTCCTGCCGCGAGCCCCCCCGGCCGGCCATCACCGATGTGCCACCCAGATAGCCCAGGTAGGCGGGTACCAACGGCAACACGCAGGGCGAGGCAAAGGAAACAAGCCCTGCCAGAAAGGCAAAAGTCAGGGTTAGATTCGGGGTATCCATCGATGGCTCCTCTTGACGGATTGACCGTTGGCTGCTTTCAAGCCCGAGTGGCCCCGGCTGGGGATCGAGTCCATCACTCGCTCAGCGGCTCCTCGTCCACCAGCGCCCGCAGCGCCCGGAGTTCCGCCTGGATCTGGCGCTGGCGCCACACCATGCTAAAGGCCAGGCCAAAGGAAATCGCCCACAAAACTGCGTATGCCGCTACCAGATAACTCATCCTGTCCTCCTACGTAGAATCCCGATCAAACCCTGCCCCTGCCAATCCATCTCACCTTCCAGCGACCCGTCGGCTAGTCCATGAACGTCTGTTTGATCGCCTCGGCCTGGTCGCGGAGATGCTCCAGCCGAATGCGATACCCCATCAACGTCACGTACCAGATCGTGAAGGTGGCCAAGCAAAAGAAAAAGGCAAACATCATATTGGGCCCCAGCCCACCCCCCTCTGTGCCGAACATGAGGGGGTGCTGGGTGCGCCACATGCGAATGGCAATAAAGTTGATGGGTACCGAGATAAAGGCCACCACACCATAGACCGCCGCGAATCGCGCCCGTCGCGTTGGGTCCTCCACCGCGCTGCGAAGCATCAAATAGCCTACATAGACCAGAAACTGGATGAGGGAGATGGTCAGGCGCTCATCCCAGATCCACCACACACCCCAAGCCGGTTTGGCCCAGATCGAGCCGCTCACCAACACCCCCAGCATAAAGACCGTGCCGATTTCAGCCGACGACAAGGCCAAAATATCCCATCGGCGCGCCTGAGAGCGCAGGTAACCCACACCACCGACAAAGGTCACAAAAAAGGCCAGGAAACCAACCCACGCCGTCGAGATGTGGAAATAGATGATGCGCTGGGCATAGCGGCCCGTCTCGCTCTGCAGGTTGGCACTGGGAGCGCCCACCAAAGCCAGATACAGGGCCACCATCATCAAGACGGCACTGAGAGCCGTCAGCGCGATCAGGATCTTGTCATTTCGTCCGTTCATCAATCTCCCTCTACTCCCATGCGTGTGGGCCGGACTCGATCATTCCTTGACCACAAAGTCAAAGGTCATAAAGGCCACGGCCGGAAAGATCAGATCGTAGGCCAGCAGAAGCTGAAACCAACGGACAAGCTCGGCCATCGATTGGCCATCCAGGATGCCGGCTGTGGCCTTGACGGCGGCAATGAGCACCGGCGCTGCCACCGGCAGCAGCAGGATCGGCAACAGCACCTCCCGAGCGCGGGTCTGGGCCGTCATCGCCGACAGAAGGGTGCCCACCGCAGCAAAGCCCACGGTCCCCATCAGAACGATCAGCGCCAGCCTCAGATCAAACAGATTGACGCCGAAAAAGGCGGTAAAGATCGGCAGGGTGATGGCCTCGACGACCAGCATGAACAGGACCGTCGAGAACATCTTGCCAAAATAGATGGCGGTGTGATCGACCGGAGCCAATAGCAGCCCTTCCAGGCAACCGCCCTCCCGCTCCGTGACAAAGGCCCGGTTCAAGCCCAGGATACCGGCAAAGGCAAAGGCCACCCAAAGGGCGCCCGGTGCCACCTGCCGCACCCGTTCGCCGCTGACCCGTAGATCGAAAGCAAAGTTAAAGATCACGATCACCAGGACGGCAAAGACAAACATGGCGCTGAACATCTCTTTGGTGCGAAGCTCGGCCACCACGTCCTTCCACACAATCGCCAGGATCTTTTTTGCGTAGCTCATGGCGCCGCACCACGCTCCCCACGGCCCGGATTGCGCGTGACCTCGCGATAGATCTCTTTCATGCCCTCCAGATCGAGGCCCGAGCGTTCGCCCTGCCAGGCGATCTTGCCCCGGTTCAGGATCGCCGCCCGATCGCACATCTCCAGCCCCTGCTCCAAATTGTGCGTGGTGAGGATCACGGTCCGGCTGGACGCCGCCAGCTCTTGCAGCACCGAACGCAGCATATCGGCCGCCTGCAGATCCAGGCCGGTATAGGGCTCGTCCAGCAGCATGATGACCGGATCGGGGAGGATGGCCCGGGCGATGGCCAACCGCTGCACCATCCCCCGCGAAAAGGTGCGCACCGGATCGCGCCGCCGGGCAGCCAGGCCCACCTGCTCCAGCACGGCATCGATGCGGCTTGCGGCATCCTCCAGATCGTACATCCGGGCGAAAAAGCGCAGGTTCTCGTCGGGCGTGAGGTCGCCATACAGCAGCGGGTTGTGGGCAATAAGACCAATTTGACGGCGCCCGCCCGTGGCTGCCTTGCTCAGGTCCTGGCCCAGCACCCGGACCGTGCCCGAACTGGGCCGCGCCAAGGAGGAGACAATGCGCATCAGCGTCGTCTTGCCGGCGCCGTTGGGACCAAAGAGGGCCAGGAATTGCCCCTGAGCCACCTCCAGATCTACCCCTCGAAGGGCGACCTGGTGGCCAAAAGATTTGACCACGCGCTGCAATTGGATGGCGGGAGCCGCGTCTTGGGACATGGTCACAACGATTTCAGCTTTTCGTACAGCTCTGCCCGGTAGCTTTCATAGGTCGGCTCGTCCATGGCCCCCGCCTCAAAGCGCTCGGTGGCATCGGCCAGATCGCGCAGCAGCTCCCGCCCCCGCGAGCTGGAGGTCAGATCCACCCCGGCAACGGCCGCCTGGGGACGGGGGCGTGCTGCCGCATAGACGACGAGGGCCGTCACAGCCACCACCGCCAAGGCCAGCCCCAGTCCCAAGAACAGATTCTGATTCCCCGGGCCCGCGGCAACCGTCGCGGGGGCGGCGCCTGTCTGAGGGCCGCCAGGCATGCCTGTGACTCCCGCCGCATCCCCTTGGGGCAGCAGATCAAAGGTCACCGGTTGGTTGGCCGGGAGCATGGTCGCACCCCACCGCTCATAATCCTGTCCCTGGAACTGCTCAATGCCCATCGACTGAAGCTGTGTGCTGGACAGCGACAGTCCTGGCTGGGCCGCCAGAATATTAAACTCGCTGACCGGATAGGCAAAACGCCGCTCCACGGGAACCGAATCGCCACCGACCATCAGATGGTAGGAAAAAAAGGCCAGCGCGCCCTCTGGGCCAGGCGGCACAGGTTCGGTGTCCAACCATCCGCTCGCACTCTCGATGAACCGCCCCTCGGCGCTGCCATCCTGCATCGCCAGCCCCACGGCGCCCGCGGGCAGAGGGATCTCGAGCGTGCCCCGCTGCCCCCCTTCCCCGACTTGGCCCACATAGGTACGGTCGCCTGCATTGCTAAAGAGCTGGATCTCGGATACACGCAGCGCCTGTCCAAACGACTCGGCAATCAGGTGCACCGAGCTGAGCGTGATGGCGCTGTCGTCCTCCGTCGTCTCATAGACCGTGACCGTCGCCGCCAGCGATGATTGTTCGGCCGCGAACCGATAGGGAGTCGCTGAATTATACGCCACGTCCAGATAGGTCACCTCGGGCCAATACTCCAAGCTCGGATCGGTATCCAGCCCCTCGAAACGAAACTGCCCCTGGGCATCGGTCGTGGTTTCCAGGGTATTCATTTCAGAATCACCCTGGATCACATGCAACACCACAGTCAGGCCTGCGCCGACCTCGGGGCCGCCAGCCGTCCCACTGACCACCTCGCCTTCCAGCACGCCGGTTCCTTGGGCCTGAGCGATCCCCGCCGCGCACAAAACGATGAGCAATCCCATCACCAAAACCCGAACGATGGATCGCATCAGACCGCCTCCCCCTCGGAAATCTGGGCGCCGCATTTTGCACAAAAGAGATCCCCTTCGTGCACAGAAACGCCGCAGGCCGGACACACAGGGCCGCGAGCCACCGGTTTATCGGGCAGCGCCTCGCCGCACTGAACGCAGAATTGGTCGCCGGCCTGATACGCCCGCCCACACTTGGGGCAGGTCAACCCAGCCTTGGGCCGGTTGGAGCGCATCTTGCGCAAGGCCCGGTCGATATCGGCCTCGCTCACAGAGACGGGCAACCCACCTTGCTTCCCTGGCGAAAACAGAGGATACACGACAAGGCCCGCCGACACCAGGAGCATGACCACAAAGATGGCAATCGACATGGCTACCTCCCTTGCCTTTTGGTCGGCCAGGCAGCAATCAACGTGCCAACGATCATCACGACCCCACCGATCCACAGCCAGATCACCATGGGCGTGATCAGGATCTGAAAGGCCGCCAACCCATCGGCATCCAGGCCCGCCAAGATCACGTACAGGTCCTCTTTCAGGTTCGAACGGAGGGCCACCTCGGTCACGGCGCCCTGGGTGTTGCTGTGCAAATTGCGCTCGGGGTGCACACTGGCCAGCCGGCGACCATCGCGCCAAACTTCAACGATTGCCTGGTTGAGGACCTTGTTTCCGCCCTCCTCTACAGAACGATAGACATAGTCAGAGTAGGTCAACTGGTAACCGCTGACCTCCGTCGATTCACCCACAGCCAGCGCCACCTGGACCTCGCTCTGATAGGCCTGGGAGGCGGTGATGCCCATCACGATCAACAGAATCGAAAAGTGGATCAACTGGCCCCCATAACGGCGCCGATTGTGGGAGATGGCCCGAGCTGCCGCTGTCCACACGGCCTCACCCGCCGATCGCATACGGGCCGCTATCCCCTGAGCCATCTGCAGCAAGATGGTGGTGGCTACAAAGGCTGTCACCGAAAAGGAGAGCACCGCCCACAGTTCGCGGATGCCCAACACCAAAAGCAGCACAGCCGTCACAATCGCAACGGCGCTCTGAACCCATAGGCTGCGCAACAGGCGTTGGGCATCGGTCTTGCGCCAGTCGATCAGGGGACAGATGCCAATGAGCAACACCAGGACCAGACCCAACGGTCCAATGATCCGGTTATAGTTCTCAGGACCCAGGCTCGAGGCGACGCCCCGCACGGCCTCGGTGAAAGTCGGCCACAGCGTCCCCAAGAGAACAGCCGCCGCCGAGCCCACGAACAGCAAATTCGTCAGCAGAAACATGAACTCACGGGACAGCAGCTCGCCGAGCTCGCCCCTATCTGCAAGTTCCCGCTTGCGGGCCAAGGCCAACCCCACCGCCAGGGCCAGCGTAAGCACCATATAGGCGAGATAGTAGTAGCCGATGGCAGATTCGGCAAAGGCATGCACCGACTGGATCAACCCCGAGCGGGTGACAAAGGTCGCAAAGACGGTCAGCACGTAGGTCACCACCGCCAGCAGGACGTTCCAGGCCCGGAACATGTCGCGGCGTTCCTGGATAACGGCCGAATGGACAAAGGCGGTGCCCACCAACCAGGGGATCAGGGACGAGTTTTCCACCGGGTCCCAGCCCCAGTAACCGCCCCAGCCCAATTCAAGATAGGCCCACCAGGCACCCACCAGGATACCGATGCCCAAAGTGCCCCAGGCTGCCAGCGTCCAGCGCCGGGTGCCCCTCAGCCAACCGGCATCAAGCTGCCCTATCACTAGAGCGGCCAAGGCATAGGCCGCCGGGATGGTCCACAGGGCGTAGGAGGCGAAAATGATCGGCGGGTGGATGATCATCCAAAAGTTTTGGAGCAATGGGTTCAAGCTGATGCCTTCAGCGGGGATGGTCGACATCAGTTCAAAGGGGTTGGTCAGCCTGAGAAGCAGGAAGGCAAAAAACGCCTGGGTCAGCGCCAGGAACGCCATGACATATGGGCGCAGCTCCCGATCCCAGGTAGGGCGGCTGAGCACCAAAAAAGCGGTAAAGAGGCTCAGCATCCACAGCCAAAGGAGTTGAGAACCCTCCTGGCCCGCCCAAAAGGCAGCCAACACATAGGCCGGTTTCAAATAGGTGCTGACGTGCTCATAGACATACCGAACCTGGAATTCATGGGAAAAGAGCAACACCATCAGCAGAACCGCCGAAATGGTCGAGAGGCCGGCTGTCACGAACAAACCATAGCGCCCGCTGGTCACCAACTCGGGCCGCCGTTGCCGCGCCCCCAACAGCGACGCCACGGCCGCCCACAGGGCAAAGGCAAAGGTCAGAGCCAACGCGCCATAACCGATATCCGCCAGGATCAAAGTGAATTCTCCTTACCAACCAGGGTGGGTCGCCCAGCCACTCACCATAGGGTTGTGGCCGTTCTCCCTTATGAGCCCTGCTCCTCGTACTTGGAGGGGCATTTCATCAACAATTCGTCGGCATTGAACACCTGAGTAGCAGGATCATACTTGCCAATGGCCACCGCTTCCACTGCGTCCACCAACATGTCGGGTTGCGGACCATAGTAGGACACATCCAAAATGCCGGTATCGTCCTGGATCTGGAAGGTCAGGTGCAGCTCTTTGGTGGTCCAGACCACCGAATTGGGCACCAACACCCCGGCTACTCGAGAGTCGCGGGTTTGTTCGGGACCCAGCCCCTTGACCTCCGAGATGGTCAGATAGTCACTCGAGGTACCCGAAAAGCTGGTGGCGATCAGCGCACCGATCACGATCACAACCACCACACCCCCCAGCAGAAATTTGACAGTCGAAGACATTCTATCCTCCTGAACAAGCCGGGACTCGCCCCAGTGGGTCAACCCGGCTTGGGATCTCACATCACTCGTCTTTTCCCCGAACCGGCGCGCCGCACTTGTGACAGAATTGGGCGTCGGATCGCATCTGTGTGCCGCATCGGTAGCAGTACAAAATCCCTGGATCGGCGGCCTGTACAGGCGGGCGGGGGCGTGGCGCCGATGCTGCCCGCGAGCTCTTTCCCTTGCCCCTGCGACGGGTGACAGGCGCAGGCGCCGGGGGTGTCTGCATGTTCCGCCCCAGCCAAAACGCGCCAAAGCCCACCGCCACCAGGCTTGCCAGACCCACCACCACGATCCACACCGTCGAATTGCCCGTCGTTCCCCCCGGGGGAACGGCAGGGATCGGCGTGACCGTAGGCTCAACCGGTGGGTTCGTGAGGGCATTGTTATTCTTTTGGTAGGAAAACGTCCAACCTCTCGAATCCCCCTGAGCCATCGAGTCGATCTGAACGCTGTGATAGACCAGGCCGTTCATGTCTGGCGCCGCCGAGCTGGCAGCAGGGTCCAGCACAAAGCCCTGTGCCGTAGGCGGCACCTGAACCTTGAAGGTGAACGTAGTAACGGGATAGTCGGCCACATAGTCAAAGGCAAAGGATCGCTTGCCGGTCGAATCCACCGGCAGGGTATCATAGTATTCAAGCTGAAAACGGGTCGTCTCTAACGAGAACGAGACCAGCGTCCAGTCCCCTTCCTGCTGAGTCGTATACGCCTGATTGTAGCGCTGTCCCAACTCATCGATGTAGGCCATGGCCGTGGGCAACCCCACCCGCGCCGGTATCCGGATCTCGACCGGGATCGGGAGCGCCGTGTCGGGGGCAAACTCGCCCTGATAGATGACAAGCACGCCCGGTCTGTCGTACTCGGGCCACAGGGAAAGCTCCAGATTGGAAAGGGTCGGGGGTTCCTGGGCCCGCGATGTCATCCAGCTCATCAGCAGCCACAAAAGCACCCAACCCAAAAACCGTCTACCTGTCATGCTTCTTCCATGCTCTCCTGCAATGCAGATCTCACCGGGCAGACCGGGAATTATTCCCGCTGTGCCTCCTCGCTAAGGATTGAGAATCGAATCGACCACCGCCTGGAACTCGGCCAACGTGGGCGAGCCCTCCTGCCCGGTGCCATTGTTGAACAGGAACACCGGGGCGCCGGGCACCCCATACATGGCAGCCACCACATTGCCCGCCTCGACCCGCAACCTGGCCCAGTCCGAATCGAGGCACTGGTCAAACTGCGTAGAATCCAAGCCTAGCTCTTTGGCATACCCCTCGAACAGAGCCCCCGGGTCGTCCGATTTGGACCAGGCGTCCTGATCTCGGAAGAGCTGATCGTGCATGGCCCAGTATTGGTCCTGCTCACCGGCGCACTCGGCGGCGGCGGCGCCCATGGCACTGGGGCTGCCCACTGAACCCGACCACGGGTGCAACACATAGAGCATCTGACCCGCATCCACGTAGGAGGTCATCAGATCGGGCAGCACCTCCTGGGCGTGTTGTCTGGACTCGGAACTGGCATAGTCGACAAAGGCCACGGTAATGGCCTGAGCCGTCTGCGCCATCCCCCGGACATGGAAATCGGCTCCGGTCGGCACAATCTCCGCTGTGGTTCCCCCAGCGGCCACGTACTCGATGATCCGTCCCATCGTGTCGATGGGCAACCCACCGCGGATGGGAAAATCGCCGATAAAGAAAAAGGGCGTGGCGTTTACACCGACCATCTCACCTGCAAGAAGATCCGCCTTGACCTCCGGGGCAGCCGCCCCCGAATCGATGCACTCACCAAAAGCCTTGGCGTCCAGCCCCAGCTCTTGGGCATAGCCTTTGAACAGGGGCACCGCCTGGGCGCTGGACCATTCCACTTGAGCGGCAAAGAGCTTTTCGTTCATCTCCCAATACTTGCCCTGCTGGCCGGCACAGACGGCGGCCTCCGATGCCTTTTGGGCATTGGGATGGATCGAACTCAATGGAAACTCGCGATAGACGAACCGGACCATTCCAGTGTCAACGTAGCGCTTCACCAATTCGGGAATCACCTCACGGGCGATTGAAGAGCAAGCCGGTCACTGGAAATCGGAGAACTCGGTGACCACGACCGGAGCCTCTGCATCCCCCATACTGCGATAGCTATCGGCAGCCACCTCCATCGTCGGCGGCTTTCCGCCCGACAGATAGTATTCGATCTCCCCCTGAAACTCGGCAAAGGACAGCGCTCCCGACAGCATGGCGCCATTGACATCAAAGGCCGGTGTACCGGTCACGCCATGGGCGATCCCCGCCTGATAGTCGGCAGTGATCCTGTCCACATGACGGCCCTCGTCCAGGCAGGCGGCAAAAGCGGCCTTGTCCAACTTGAGATCTTGGGCCATCGACTCGAACACCTGGCGCGCGCCCGAATTGCCCGACCAGTCGGCCTGGCGTTCAAAGATGGCGTCGTGCATCTGCCAATAGGCCCCCAGCTCCCCGGCGCACTCGGCAGCCTGGGCTGCCAGCTCGGCCTGAGGATGAATGGAGTAAAGCGGAAAATTCCGCACAATATACCGCACTTTACCGGTGTCTATGTAGGCTTTCTTGATTTGTGGATACGTCTCACGGACGTAGGTGGCACAGTACGGTCACTGGAAATCGGTGTACTCGACGATGGTCACCGCAGCATCGGCCGAACCCAGGACGTGCCAATCGCCCTCCGCGACGAGGGGAACCTCTGAAGCCGTGCCCGGTTCTTTGGTCAATGTCTCCTGTGGTGCCTGGGTCGCCGAATCACGCGGTTCCCCACTGGGTGCCGGCGTGGGCTCCCCGGGTCCACAGGCCGCCACCAGCATCGCCGCAACGCTTAGCGTCAAAAGCCAGCCATACCGTTTTTTCATGGATGTCCTTTCCACCCGAACTCGTGGGAACCGGCCCTCAGTCGCCCTTTGAGCCCATTTCCACTGCCAGATCGACTCGCCGCAACCGCAGCGAGTTGCTCACCACAAATATGCTGCTAAAGGCCATGGCGCCGGCTGCCAGCATCGGGTGCAGGCGCAGGCCAAACAGCGGATAAAAGACCCCCGCCGCCAGCGGAATCAACAGGACGTTGTAGAAAAAGGCCCAGAACAGATTCTGCTTGATGGCCCGCATGGTGGCCCGACTCAGGGCTATGGCGCGCGCCACCCCCTGCAGATCGCCACTCATCAGGGTCACATCGGCGGCCGCCATGGCTACGTCGGTGCCTGTGCCGATGGCAATCCCCACATCCGCTTGGGCCAGGGCCGGGGCATCGTTGATGCCATCGCCCACCATAGCCACCAGCGCGCCCTCTTCCTGAATCTCTTTGAGCCTGGCTGCCTTGTCGCCTGGCAACACCTCAGCCACCACCTGGTGGATGCCTACCTGCTCGCCGATGGCATCGGCGGTGAGCTTGTTGTCGCCGGTGATCATGGCCACCCGCAACCCAAGGGCCTGCAACTGGCGGATGGCCGCGACTGAGCTCGCTTTGACGGCATCGGCAACGGCCACCACCCCCACAGCCTGACCATCGACAGCCACCAGCATCGCCGTTTTGGCCTCGGCCTCCAATCGCTTCAGGGTGTCCTCCAGGCCGTTCAAAGGGATCCCCCGGCTTTCCAACAGCCGCTGGGTACCCACAAGAACCTCCCGGCCGTTCACTGCCGCAACAATGCCCTGTCCGGTCATGGACTCAAAGGACTGGGGCTCGGTGAGCGACATCCCCTCTGCCCGAGCCGCCCGAACCATCGCCTCTCCCAGCGGGTGCTCCGACCCCCGCTCGGCCGATGCCGCCAGCCGCAGCAGCTCCTCTCGAGACAGGGTGGGTTGCCCCGCCGGCGCCGAACCTGCGATGGTCACCACATCGGTCACCGAGGGTTGGCCCTCGGTAATGGTTCCCGTTTTATCCAGGACGATCACCGATAGCCCGTGGGCCCGTTCCAGCGCCTCGCTGTTCTTGAACAGGATGCCGTGCTCGGCGCCCTTGCCCGTGCCGACCATGATCGCCGTGGGCGTCGCCAGTCCCAGCGCACAGGGACAGGCAATGACCAGCACCGCCACCATAAAGATCATGCTCTCGGTAAAACCGACTCGACCCACGAGCAGCCAACCCAAAAAGGTCAGCAGTGCCACGCCAATGACCACCGGTACAAACACCGCCGACACCCGGTCGGCCAATCGTTGGATCGGCGCCTTGGAGCCCTGCGCCTCTTCCACCAGCCGGATGATTTGGGCCAGCGCCGTTTGGGCGCCCACCCGCGTGGCTTCGAACTTGAGCAGGCCCTGCTTGTTGATCGCGCCGCCCACCACCATGTCGCCCGGCCGCTTGTCCACCGGCATGCTCTCGCCCGTCAGCATCGACTCATCGACGGCCGAGTAGCCCTCGACAACTACCCCATCGACCGCCAGGCGCTCGCCGGGGCGAACCACCACCACATCGCCCAGGGTCACCGCATCCACCGGGACGTCCATTTCAGAGCCGTCACGGATGACGCGCGCCGTCTTGGGCCGCAGACCCATCAATTTCTTGATGGCTTCGGAGGTGCGGCCTTTGGCCCGGGCCTCCAGCATCTTGCCCAGCTTGATCAGCGTAATGATGGTAGCCGACGTCTCAAAGTAGACGTGCCCGCCGATGGCCGGGAACAGCAACACAGCCAAGCTGTAAAAGTACGCGGCCGACGAACCCATAGCCACCAGCACGTCCATATTGGCCGACCCGGCGCGCAGGCTCTTCCAGCCGCCCACGTAATAGTCGCCACCGACATAGAACTGAACCGGTGTCGCCAGGGCCAGGAACAACCAGTTGACCCAGGGCTCATGGGCCCACATTCCCAACAGGGAAAAATCGCGCCCCATACTCAACAGGAACAGGGGCAGAGTAAAGGCCACCCCAATCCAGAACTTTTTGGTTTGGGCATCGATCTCGGCTTCGCGGGCCGCTCGCTCTACATCCTCCGCCGACTCGCCCTCTTGGGCGACGATGACGTCGTACCCCGCATCGCGGATCGCCTGATAAATGGCTGCCAGGCTGATCACGCCGGGAAGATACTCGACACTGGCCCGCTCGCTGGCAAAACTGGCGTTGGCGCTGACCACGCCCTCCAACCGCCTGAGCGTCCGTTCGATGGTAGCCGCACAGTTGGCGCAGGTCATGCCCGTGATCGGCAGATCGACTTTGGCCGTCGGAACATCATACCCGATGTCGCGAATGAGCGCAAGAAACTGATTCTCTCCGACGATGGCCGGATCGTAGGTAACGGAAGCCCGCTCCAGCGCCAGATTGACCGACGCCGATTCGACCCCCTCCATACGGCCCAGATTGCGCTCTATCGTCAGCGAGCAGTTGGCGCACGTCATCCCGGTGACGGGTAAGGTGACCTGTTTGTTCGCCATGATTATGCCGCGGGATACCCGGCCTCCGCCAGCGCTGCTTTGAGAGCAGTCAAGATCTGGTCGTTGGCCACCTTGAAGGTGACCGTCTTGTCTTCTACGCTTCCACCTACAAACTCGACGCCTTTTACCAGGGCGCTCTCGCGCTTGATGGTCATGAGGCAATGGTTGCAGCTAATATTCGGAATATGGAGTGTGATCTCGTTCATCTTCGGACCTCCTAAATCGTCCTGCCGAGGCTGCGGCCTAGATCTTGCCGGTGGCCTCGAACACACTTAACAGCTCGCTAATCACCCGTTCCCGCTCTTCCGGGTCATCCCCCTGGATGGCCGTCGTCACACAGGTTTGCAGGTGGTGCTCCAGCAACAGACGATTGACCTTTTCCAGGGCCCGTTGCACCGCCAGGTTCTGGTTGATGATGTCTACGCAGTAGGAACCCTGTTCCACCATGCGCTGAACCCCGCGCACATGCCCTTCGATGCTCTTTAATCGGTTAAGGATGCCCTGAGTGCTCTCGTCTTCGCTCACAATCACTCCTCCCTTGAGTACCCCTCCCCCCAGGGGGTGGGGTAAGGAAAGTATAGCATAGGGGATCGGCTCTGTCAAGTAGTCAAGATCACGAACTCGTTGACAGCGCCCACGTTTTGCGGTATAGTGGGTGGGGAGTTCATCACCCGCCATCCACTCCAAGAAGAGAGGGAAGAACCCATGCTAGACCTGGTCATTGCTCACGGGACGCTGGTCACGGCCGAAGCCACCTTCCGCGCCGACCTGGGCATCCAAGGCGAGCGGATCGCCGCCATCGGCCAGTCGTTAACGGGCCGAGAGACCCTCGATGCCTCTGGCATGCTCGTCCTGCCCGGCGCCGTCGATGAACACGTCCACCTCCAGATGCCCGTCGGCGAGTTCACCTCCAGCGACGATTTCCACACCGGAACCGTAGCGGCCGCGTGCGGTGGCACAACCACCGTAATCGACTTTGCCGAGCCCAAGCCGGACCAATCTTTGGTCGATGCCCTTGCCGCCCGAATGAGCAAAGCAGACGGCCAAGTCGTCATCGACTATGGCCTGCACATGACCCTCCCGCGAGCCGACGAAGAGACCCTGGCCCAGATCCCGGCCTCCATCGCAGCCGGAGCCGCCAGCTTCAAGCTGTACATGACCTACGAGGGCCTGCGTCTTGAGGATGGCGAGCTGCTCCACGCCCTCCAGGCCCTGGCCCGTGTGGGGGGCCGTACCCTGGTCCACGCCGAAAACCACGATGCCATTGCCTACCTTCGGGCCCAGGCCCTGGCCGAGGGCCGCACCGGCCCGGAGAACCACCCCCTCACCCGGCCGGCGATCATGGAGGCCGAGGCCATTCACCGGATCCTGGCCCTGGCTCAACTCACCACCGCTCCGGTGATGATCGCCCATCTATCGTGCTCAGCCGGGCTGGAGCAGGTACGCGCAGCTCGGGCGCGGGGGCAAACCGTCTATGTCGAAACCTGCCCCCAGTATCTGCTTCTGGACGAGGCCGAGTACCATCGCCCCGACTTTACAGGCGCCAAATTCGTCTTGTCACCCCCGCTCCGCACCGAGATTGACCGGGAGGCCCTGTGGGCCGGGTTGGCCGCGGGCGAGATCGACACGGTGGCCACCGATCACTGCCCCTTTTTCTTTGACACGCAAAAGACACGCGGGCGAACCGACTTTACCCTCATCCCCAACGGCGCGCCGGGCATCGAAACTCGCTTGCCCCTACTCTACACCCACGGTGTGCGAACCGGACGGCTGACGCACCAGCGCTGGGTGGAGGCCTGCTGCACGGGCCCGGCCCGGCGTTTTGGTCTGGCCCCGCGCAAGGGAACGCTGACCGTGGGCGCCGATGCCGATGTGGTGATCTTTGACCCCAACCGTCGGATGAGGCTCTCGGCCGAAGGGCTGCACCAGCGCGTCGACTATTGCCCATACGAAGGCTGGCAACTTGACGGATACCCTGCCATGGTCCTGGCCCGCGGCGAGATCCTCGTGCGCGACAACCAGTTCCTCGGCCAACCGGGCCGCGGGCGCTTTGTGGCCACAGCCCCCCGCTGACAAGCGCCCCGGGGGCGGGAGACCGCTTTCAACTGGATACGAAAAAACCTCCCAGCCCGTAGATACCGGACGAGAGGTTTGCGCCCATCGATACTATCGGTGCTATGGGCTCACAGCTTTAGGACAGGCAAGCCGCCACTTGGTCCAAAAGCCCGTCCATACTCAGGACGGTGTGGGAATAGTAATGAAAACGAGCGTCGTTGTTCTGGCGACTGCGAAGCTGTATCTCTCGAATACGATCATCCCCCGAAAAACTGATAAAGAGAACCGGGACTCCGTCCCATTCCGAACTGGCACGGATCTGGTCCGTGAGCCGGATTGCGTCAGGGTGAGAATTGGACAGATCGACAATGGCCAGGTTGGGCCGGTTCATCAGCGAGGAGTAGAACGCCTCGGGCCAGCCGGGAGAGAGCTCTACATGGTAGCCGGCCAATTGCAGCAGATCGGCCACACCTTCGAGCAACGCGGAACTGCGGCCAACGACCAAGATGCGCTGCCCGCTCAGATACCCGATCCTCGGTTTTTGCCCATTTCCTGAAAGTGGAATTTCCATAGTGTAGCCAAATGCCACCCTTTCGACTAGGGCCATCATAGCACAGAGGGGAAAACAAAGACATCCCCCCAAGGGAGGATGTCAAGAGGTAAATTGTCCACACCTGTGGATTACGGCAAATCGGCAAGTCACTCAGCCATCAGGCTTCGGAATCGGGCGTCAGGCCCATCCTCATGGCAAACAGACGCAACTCTGCCTTGCTGGTCAGGTCCAGCTTGTTGTAGATGTTGCGCAGGTGGGTCTTGATTGTCTTTTCGCTCAAAAAGAGCTTTGAAGCAATCTCTGCATTGCGCAACCCCTCACTGGCCAGGTGAAAGACCTCGCGCTCGCGAGGGGTCAGCACCTGCAACGATTCTTCCCGACGAGTGGTGTCTTGTTGCAACCGCGTCAGTTGGTGGATCACCTTGGCCCCCACCGAAGGGGCTAGCAAAACCTCACCGCCATGGATCGCCCGGATATTGTCCGCCAGGCGCGGACCGCCCACCGTTTTGAGCACATAGCCCGAGGCGCCCGAGATCAGCGATGCGCTGATTTCATTGTCGTCGTCATAGGCCGAGAGGATCAGGATCTTGGAGTTGGGGCTGACGCTCAGCAATTGCCGACAGAAATCCGAGCCCAGACCATCGGGCAGGTGCAGATCCAACAGAATGACATCAGGCGGTTCCTCGGTCACCATAGCCAGCGCCTCATCGCCCCGACCTGCTTCCCCGATGACCGTAAAGCCCTCCTCCATATCGAGCAAGGTGCGCAGGCCTTCGCGAAAGATCGCGTGATCATCCACCAACAAAATCTTGATCATGGCACATCTCCTTATCAATCCTCATCGTCCACAAATACCCGGGCGTGCGTGGCACCCTCGGTGAGGGGGAATTGCAGTGTGAATACCGAGCCTTTCCCCACCTGACTCTGAACCGTGGCCTGGCCTCCATGGCGCTGCATCAGCTCCTGGACAATGGCCAGACCCAGCCCCGTTCCCGTCAAGCTGGGCGTATTGTTGCTTCCCCGGAAAAAGCGCTCGAAAATCCTTGTCTGCTCCTCCTCAGGAATACCCAATCCTGTATCGGCCACAGCAATCTCCAGGACCCTCTTGGACTCGATCAGGGTCTCGCCGGCCGATACCGAGACCTTGCCTTCGGGCTGACTGTACTTGATGGCATTGTCCACCAGGTTGGTCAACATCTGGATCAGGTGGTTCTTGTCGGCCCACAAACGGGGAAGCTTTCCCTCCAACCGATTTACCAACACGATCCCCCGCTTTTGGGCAGTCTCGGTATAGACCTCCAAGACCTGCTCGATGATCTGCTCGGGAACCAGCCACTCGGGATCGACGCGCAGGACCTGGCGATCCAATCGGCTTAGATCCAGAATATTCTCGACCATCGTCTCCAGGCGTTGCGTCTCCTGTTCGATCGTTCCCAAATAGTGGGCCTGCTTTTCTGGACGCCCCTTGCGCGCCAGGGTTGCGTAGAGCTTGATGACCGCCAAAGGGGTGCGCAACTCGTGGGAGACATTGGAGACAAAGCGCGATTTAAGTTCGTCCAATTCCTTGAGCTGAGCGTTTTTCTCCTTTAGCTCCTGCAGGTGTTTGACCCGTTCATCTTCCAGAATCTTGACAGGAGTCACGTCCTCCAACAAGGCCACCAAATTTCCACCGGCATCTTCCGAGACGTAAGCGGGAGCCAGCGAAATCCGAACGTGCCGGGGCTCGCCCGCCTTGACCCGAATGCGGGCGTCAATCGTCTGGCGTTGGCCCGTGATCGAAACTTCTTCCAGACTGTTCTCGAGACGCTTGGCGTCTTCTTCCACCAGAAACTCGAAAAGGCTTTGGCCCACGAGGCTTCGCCATGGGTGCGACAGAAGCGAGGCCAACGCCGGATTCGAGACCCGGATGTCACCGGTGAAAGTGAGAACGCTCATCCCCAGGGGGGAGGATAGGATGACCTGTTCGTAATCGTACCGACGTTTTTCAGCGTGGGCGGGGTACACCCGCTCGACAATAAGGGACGTCTGGCTCGCCAGATGAGTCATCAACCGCAGGGCGTCGCGGCCAAAGCCCCGCTTGCGGTTGGATTCGGCGACGCCCAACATACCCACTTCTTCAGCCGAAACCCGAATGGGCATGAGCAAGGTCTTTTCGATGCCAAGGGCCGCCATCACTTCCCGGTCAGAGGCCTCTGCATACAACCAATCAGACGCTCCCCCACTGGAAAACCGCCACCCCCCCAAGGAGCCATCACCCCGCAGGGTCGCCTGCCGCAGTTCATTGCTTTTTTCGCCCGAGGCCGCCACACAGCGAAAGCGGTGTGACGCCCGAGGGCGTACAAAGGCAAAAGCATGGCGGGCTCCGGTCAACTCGGCTGCCTCGTCTACAATGGGTTGGAGTTCCGAACTGAGATCGAGCACGCGGGGCACACTGTCCAGCCGCGGTTCGACCACCTGCCGCAGGCGCAGCCGGGTGTCATCCAAGAGCTGAGCCTTGTTAATGACCGCTGCTACCGTATCGGCGACCCGTTCAGCCAGCCACTCGCTGTCCTCGTCAAACCAGTTGGGCTGCCGAGCCGTCCACTCCAAAAGGCCAAAGCTGCGGCCATTCACTCGGAAGGGGGCGCCCAACCAGGACCGGACGTCCTCCTCCCCGGGCACGCGCTCCCAGCGATCATCGTCCACCGTATCATCAACCCGCACAACCCGACCGCTGTCCAGAACCGCGCGTCCGGCCCCCATCTGACTAACAGGCAGCGACAGATCTTTCAAAGGCGCCGGGGCGCCGCTTTTTGCCCTCACCTCCAGATGATCGCCAAGGAGCAACATGACCGCTGCCCCGTCGCTCGGCACCAGATCCTGGGCCTCTTTGAGCAGCAGCGTCAGAGCATCCAGCAGATCGTCCGCCTGACTGGTGCACTGGATCAGATCTAAAAGTCGCGCATTGAGATCTCGAGACTTGTGCGCAGTACTCACCACATCTCCCACATAGGCCCACGAATTCACGCGTTATAGTTCATATTATACCATAAAACTGACCAGATGCAATGCGCCATACTGGTTTTGTTCAGAATAGCTGTGTAGCGCGTGATTTTTGCAGAAATTGTACAAATACCATGGTCACCTCCGCCTGCCTGCACAGGAAGGTGCACGTGGGGCCCATGAATGGGAGATTGTACAGGCGCGGCAGCCGGCGCCTTGCCAAAGCAGGCACGCACTCCCAAGGTCTCGCGCCCAGGGGTAAGGGCTGCTCAGGATCCATCGCCAGCCCCACGCAAGTGCAGCCACACATTCAGCCCTGACCCACGCGAATAACAGATAGCGCAACGGGCAAAACTGTGTTATAATAGTCTAAACCGGAAGGAGAGGAGGCACAGTATGGAAAGCATGATCGTTGCGTGCGTCCAGCCTCGAATGAACATTCCTGCAACCCGCGAGGAGTTTGAATCTCAGGCTCGACGATTTCTTCGCCAGGCCCAGGCCAAGGCGGCACAGGTTACCATTTTCCCCGAACTCACAGGGCTCTTGCTCGCGCCCCCATTGATCTCGGGGTTCAAACTTGGGTTGGTCAAGCGGGCCGATCAGGCCAAACAACCCTCAGCCGGTCTCTTTCGTCGCGGGATCGGCAACATCTCTGAAGC
This sequence comes from uncultured Anaerolineaceae bacterium, assembly GCA_964575225.1. Classification (GTDB taxonomy): domain Bacteria; phylum Chloroflexota; class Anaerolineae; order JAAYZQ01; family JAAYZQ01; genus CAZNQW01. The sequence goes on from CAZNQW010000011.1 coordinate 29,245, forward strand.
AGCCGCGGCGGCTTTGGGCGGCGGGTTTCGGGGAAGTGTGACGCGCCTGCTACGCAAAGACAGCGATACCCTGCGCGATCTGTACCTGGAGGTATTCGGCGATCTGGCCCGCGAGTATGGGACAGCGATCGTAGCGGGCAGCCTGTACCTACACGACGCCGAGACCGATAGCCTGCGCAACCGAGCCTATTTTTTTGATGTCGATGGGTCGGTACTGGGCTACCAGGACAAACTCAATTTGGCGCCCGACGAGACCGATCTGGCCAGCCCGGGCTCAGAGTTGGCCGTGATCCCGACCCGATTTGGGCGGGTGGGCATCCTCTTTGGGCGCGATGCCCTCTATCCAGAACTGGCCCGGCTGCTGGCACTTCAAGGGGCGGACCTCATCGCCGGCATCGCCGCCAGCCCTGGCGCAGCCCAGGCCGACATCATCCGCACGGCCTTGGCGTTGCGCGCCGAAGAGAACCAGGTCTACACCGCCGCCAGCTTTTTGCTAGGCCCTAACTATTTGAGCAAGGACAATCGTGAAGAGTATTTTGGTCGTTCGGTGCTCTTGAGCCCTATTTCCCTGTCGGAGCGAGGGGATGGAATCCTTGCCCAGGCCGGCACGAACCGCACCGAAACGCTGATCGCCAGTGACATGGATCTGGACGCCTTGGTCGAGATGCGGGCCACCAGCCGGTTCCGGCCTCGCCAGGAAATGAATCTGGGAAGCCTTGGTCCCATGCTGGCCGAAATGTACCAGCGAGGCTTGAGTCTGGAACAGGCCCAAGAACAGGGCATCGCCGGGCCACTGCCTGTGGTGCCTCTCTTCCCGGCCCTTGAACCTGAGCCTGTCGAACCCGAGCCTTACGAGCCAGAACCTGTGGCAATTGAAGCGCCCGCCTTCGCACCGGAGCCCTTTGAACCGGAACCTGTGGAGCCTGAGCAACCCGATTCTTCGCCCGAGCCCTACGAACCGGAACTCGTAGAGTCTGAACAACCCGGTTTTGCAGCCGAGCCCTACGAACCGGAACCCGTGGAGCCTGAACAGCCCGATTTTGCACACGAACCCGTCGAACTCGAGCCTTGTGAACCTGTTCCCTCGACCTTTACGCCAATAGCCTTTGAGGATTTCGATCTGGAGGAAGAGGAGGTTGTGGACGAGGTGTCCGATTCCATTAAAGACACCCTCTCCCTGTCGGCATCGGCCGCGTTAGACGAAGAATAAGTGGGGGCTATGGGCCAAATCCTGGGCCTGGTCGGTTCGGCGCGGAGTTGGGGGAACTCGGAGCTGCTCACGCGCCAGATCCTACAGGGCGCTCAATCACAAGGGGCCGCCGTCGGCATTGTCCGACTGACCGACTTGCACCTGGAATCCTGCACAGGCTGCCTGCGCTGCGCCATCGGCGGCGGGCCCTGTCCCATTGAGGACGACATGAAGTGGCTTATCGAGACCGTCGAGGCAGCCGACGGTTTGGTGCTGGCGGCGCCCACCTATTTCCTGGGACCGGCAGCGGTCATCAAGCTGATCCTCGACCGGCTGCTGATGGTCGTCGGGCGCATCGACCGGCCCCTCCCCACCCGTCGCCCGGCCGTCACGGTCGCTTCGGCTGGCCTGGAGGGCTGGCGCGGCGTCACCCTACCCTACTTGAACGCCCTGGTCGCGGCCTTTGGCTACCAGCCCATCGATAGCCTGGTAGCCATCGCCCCCGGGCCCGGCGAGGTGCTTTTGGATGAACCTCTCATGGCCCGAGCCCTGTCCCTTGGGAAGCGATTGGGCCGCGGCGAGCTCGACCCGGAGGCTGCGCCCCCCAACGTCTGCCCTGTGTGCCGCAGCGATGCTTTTGTCCTTCAGGGAGACCGGGCCGTCTGCCCGATCTGCGGTTGCCAGGCGACGATCGATCAAACGCCCGAGGGGGTGCGCCTTGAATTCCAGCCCACCCCAGAAGGTGGGCAGCGTTGGACACCCGAGGGACTGCGAACCCACATCGTCGATTGGGTAATGGCCACCGGCCCTCGCTTTCAGGCCCATCGGGCCGAGATCAAGGCCCGGCGGGAACCTTTCCGCGGGGCAGAACTTCCCTGGCTGTGCCCTCCCCGCTGAGGCAAAGGTGTAGGTGGCACCCAATCAAGAGGACTCCTGGCCAAAGAGCCGGCATTGGACGGAACACCCTACCATGAACATTCCCACCGCTTTGCAATCGCTGATCGCTGCCGCCAGGGCGCCTCTGAACGACTGGCCCTCTCGATACCCCGAACACCGGGCCCTCGGGTACCTGTGCAGTTATGCACCCCAGGAGATGATCCACGCGGCAGGCTGGACGCCCGTGCGCATCCGCGCCAACAGGGCCTCTCTCCGATACGTCGACGCTCACCTGCAATCCTTCACCTGCGCCCTCTGCCGGAGCGCATTGGACCAGGTCCTGGACAGCAAGCTGGATTGGCTGAGGGGAACCGTCTTTAGCCATACCTGCGACACCATGCAGGCTCTGGCCGACCTGTGGCGGATGCACACCCCTGCCACCCAT
>CAZNQW010000011.1:31854-34479 GCA_964575225.1 uncultured Anaerolineaceae bacterium
AATTCAACCCTGCCCTGAGCGCACTGCTTGCCGAACTTGAGAGTCAACCACCGTTGGGCGACGGACCTCGCCTGTACCTGACCGGCGCTGTGCTCGACGAGCCTCGCCTTCTGGATCTGATCGATGACTTGGGCGCCCAGGTCGTCGGTGACGATCTATGCAGCGGCTCGCGCCACTTTTTCGCCTGCCCGTCCACAGACGGGAATCCCCTGAAGACCCTGGCCGATTGTTACTTGCAGCGGCCGCCCTGCCCCACCAAACTCGCACCGGCGCACGACGCAGCGCACGTCCTGATGGAGCAAGCAAGCCGGGTTGAGGCCGATGGAATCCTGTTTGTCCTGGCCAAGTTCTGCGAACCCCATGCCTTTGAGGTTGCCCGGATTCTGCCCCAACTCCGGCAGGCCGGCATTCCCTGCCTACTGCTGGAAATGGAGCATACCCCCAGCCTCGAAGCCCTACGCACCCGATTGCAGGCCTTTGTGGAAATGCTATGAGCCCGGCTTGGCGACCCAGAGCCGCCGGGTCCGGCCCTCCAAGGGCCGGGGCCTAAAATGACCTTGGGCAACTCGAGAGCGTTTTGTACGTATAGTGAGCAAATTCGAACGGGGCTGAAATCCCCCACAAGAGGTCCGATTTGGCCCAACAGGCCCCCTTGTGCTATACTGGCAATTATGGAGAAACCGCCGTTAGACCGGCCCTACACACCTGAATATGTAAAAGCTCAGCTCAAGGAAGCGGGGCTGTGGCGAGCCCTGGGGCGCGTCGCGCAAATTGCCGGCTTGCTTCTGGTCGGGCTGTGGTGGCGAACCATCGACCGCTGGTCGTGGACCTATCGAAAAGGCGAGATCGCCGAGGATCGGCAGCGGCGCCGGGCAGCCTGGTGGGTACAGCGCATTGCCAAAATGGGCCCGGCCTTTGTCAAAATCGGACAGGCGCTGGGCACCCGCCCCGACCTGATGCCTTTGACCTACGTGGAGGCCCTGTCGACCCTGCAAGACCAACTCCCCCCGTTCTCCAACGAGGTCGCCTTTGCCTGCTTTGAGGCCGAGCTGGGATGGAAGCCCGAAACGCTCCTGGCCCAATTCGACATGGAGCCCTTTGCCGCTGCCAGCCTGGGGCAGGTCTACTATGCGATCACCCACGAAGGAGACGAGGTCGCTGTCAAGATTCAGCGCCCCGACCTGGTTGAGGTTATCAGCCTGGATCTGGCCCTGATGCGTCGCCTGGGCGCGCTGCTGGAGCGGTTCCCGCGATTGAGCCGGAGACAGCCCTGGGTAAGCATCATCGACGAGTTCGGCGCCAAGCTGTTCGAGGAGCTGGATTATGTCCACGAGGCCTATCTGACTCGGGCCTTTCGCAGCCACATCGCCGACATACCGGGGATCTATGCCCCGCGCCTGTACCCCGAGCTAAGCAGCCGCCGGGTCATCACCACCGAGTTCATCCGCGGCATCAAAGTCACCGACAAGGAACGACTGCAAGCCGCCGAGATCGACATCCCCTACCTGCTGAGCCAGGGCGTGCGGGCCAACCTCAAGCAGCTTTTTGAGCATGGTCTGTTCCATGCCGATCCCCATCCGGGCAATCTGCTGGTGCGTCCCGAGGATGGCACCCTCGTCTTTATCGACTTTGGCATGATGGGGCTGATCGAGCCCGAGAAGAAACTGCGCATCATCGAGATCTTTGTCGATGTCATCAATCAACGTCCCGAGAACCTGAAAGAGAACTTGATCGCCCTGGGGTGCCTGCGGCCCGATGCCCGCTGGGAAGAACTCGTCCCGCTGGCTAACCAGCTTTTCAAGTCGGTATTCGGCGGGGCCGACCGCCGCTACCGATTCCAGGACGTGACCCACAGCTTTGCCCCGCTGCTGTACGAGTACGAGTTCCGCATCCCGGTGGACTTTGGCTATATCATCCGGGCCATCATGACCCTGGAGGGCATCAGCCTCCAGCTCGCGCCCGACTTTGACATCTTTTCGGTGTCGGCGCCCTATGCCGTGCGCATGATGCTCACCTTCCCGGATCCCAGCCTGCGCCAACGGCTGATCGACGAACTCCTCACAGCCGACGGCGAACTCAACTGGCATCGGCTGGAACAGTTGGCGGCGCTGGCTTCGCACGAAACCTCGTTCAAATTAGAGACCGAGGGCCTGGCGGCTCCCGCGCTCGACATGCTGCTCTCGCCCGAGGGCGCGAGCCTGCGCCGTGCCCTTGTGTCCGATCTATTCAAGAATTCGGATTCGACGAACCAGAGGGTGGAAAAGCTGGCCTCGCTCTTGAAGGCGGACCCATCGCTGTCAGGCCGAGCCATCCTCGACCGGCTAGTCGCCTTTCTGCTATCGCCCGAAGGGACCGAAACCCGCGCCCAGTTGACGGCTGGGCTCAAGGCCCGCGGCGACAAGAACCTGGATCTGTGGACGATGCTGGATCTGGTGGGCCTCACCCGGCAACTCCATCCCGACTTTCGCACGCGCACTCTTCTCAGCGCTCTGGGAAACTATCTCCTCTCGGAGGAGGGCAAACCCCTGCGCAACGAATTGGTGATTGCCGGAACCCATCGCATCGCCCAGGGCCTTCGAGGAGCCCTCGGCCTTCTGGCGCGCCCGGTGACCACCCCCTCGCAGC
>CAZNQW010000012.1:0-9214 GCA_964575225.1 uncultured Anaerolineaceae bacterium
CGCGCTTTGCGCGCACACCACTTACAACCCATTTCACCCGCTGAAACGGCTTCTTTCAGTGGAGCCATGTAAATCGAAAAAAGCAGAAGGAGTCTTTTGTGAAAACACCAAGCGGATTGCAGTACATCGAGATCGAAAAGGGAAGTGGTCCCTCGCCCCAGCCGGGCGAGATGGTCCGCGTCCACTATCGCGGCACCCTGGAGGATGGGACCGAGTTTGACAACTCGCACGCCCGGGGCGAGCCCATCGCCTTCCCTTTAGGCGTGGGTCAGGTCATCCCCGGATGGGACGAGGGCATCGCCCTGCTGAACGTGGGGGGCAAGGCCACCCTCATCCTGCCTCCCGACCTGGCCTATGGCGCCCAGGGGGCAGGCGGCGTGATCCCGCCCAATGCTACCCTGACCTTTGAGGTGGAGCTGGTCGAGATTCTGCCGGGCTCGCCCGCGGCGCCCACCCAGGTGGACGACAAGGACTATACGGCCACCCCGAGCGGATTGCAGTTCTACGACTTTATCCTGGGCGATGGCCCCCATCCCAAGGCCGGGCAACAGGTCCAGGTTCACTATACTGGGTGGCTCACCGATGGGACCAAGTTCGACAGCTCCCTCGACCGGGGTGAGCCCTTGGTCTTTGCCGTGGGCACCGGGCGCGTCATTCGCGGTTGGGACGAGGGCCTGCTGTCGATGCAGGTGGGCGGCAAGCGCCAGTTGGTGATCCCCTCCGATCTGGGCTATGGCCCGCGAGGGGCGGGCGGCGTGATCCCGCCCAACGCCACCCTTATCTTTGAGGTCGAGTTATTGGACGCGCGTTAGACACTCAGTTTTTCGCTCTCGGGCGAAATACCCCAGAGGATGGACCTCTGCCTGCGCTTACCTGCGCAGGCAGGCGGGTATAGGCAGGCATGAGCGGGAGCCAGGGGCACGTATCGAAGGGGCCGGTTTTAAACCGGCCCCCGTGCGTATCAAGATAAGATGCTTTCAGCAGTAGCAGATAGGTACTCGGGCTTCTATGGATCTTGTGGAAAGCCTTGCATGGAACCAAATAAAGCCGTCATGCTCGCCGCGAGTACCCTCGCGCATAAGCGCCTGAGCACACGCAGGCAGCATCCATCCTTTGTAGCAAGCGTGTGGACCCCCGGTTGCGCGGGGGTGACGTCGGTGGCGGGAGGTGGGGCGAAATTCGCTTGACTGCAGGAATGCCACCGAAATCAATGCAGGACTATTTTTGCGGCTTTTCGGCGATGGCAATGATCGACGTGCCCACCGGCAGGTTCAGCCAGCGGAGGATCTGAGACTCGGTCCAGGTTACGGCCTTGAGGATGGCGTTGAGGGGGGCCGGTGCCGGTTCCATCTCTACCTGGTAGGCGTCCTCGTCAAAATGGGGGGAACTCAAGTCGGGTTCCTGGTCGGCGCCGCGGCGCAGAAGGATGAGCGCTGCAGCCATGGGAAAGACGAAAAAGTTGTTGTAGGTGATCCGCCGCACGCGGAAACCGACTTGGGTCATCTTTTCCCGCAGTTCCTTGGCGGTATAGCGGCGCTGGTGGGCGTTGAGCACGTCGTTGTGGCTCCATAGCCACATAAGGGCCGGGACGGTGACGACAATGTGCCCGCCGGGCGCGCTCACGCGATGGCATTCGCGGAAAACGGCCATGTCGTCCTCGCAGTGCTCTGCCGTGTCCAGCAGGGCAATCAGGTCGAACGATTCGTCGTCGCAGGGCAGGTCCTCCGCGATCCCCTGGCGGACGTCGTAGCCCCGTTGGCGGGCCACCTCCAGGGGCTTGGGGTGATTGTCTACGCCCGCCACGTCCCCATAGCGCGCCAGGTGGTGGAACATGTTGCCGGCGCCGCAGCCAATGTCGAGCACGCGCTTTTTACCATCCGGTTTCACAAAGCGATCCAGCATGTGGAGCAAAGACCAGGTTCGGCCGGCAAACCACCAGTGCTTGTCCTCCTCTATCTGGATCGGCGTCGATGGCTGATTCTCTTCTGTCATAGGGAGTTGTCCCTCCGTTGGGTTTGGGTTGCGTCAAAGGCCGTCGCCAGCTTGGGCACAATGTGCCGCCAATCGTATTGGGATCCGGCGTAGTGGCGGGCGTTCTGCCCCAGTTCGCGCCGGCGCTCGGGTTGGCGAAGCAGCGACAAAACCGCCGCCGCGAACTTGGCCGGTGGGTCGGCGACGAGCAATTCTTGCCCGGGGGTCAGGTCAAAGCCCTCGCACCCCAGGGCCGTGGAGACGATGGCTTTGCCCATGGCCATTGCCTCCAGGACTTTGAGCCGGGTGCCGCCGCCAATGCGCAAGGGGATTACATACACCCCCGCGGCGGCGATGTAGGGCCGCACATCCTGCACCCAGCCGGTCAATACCACGGCGGGATCCTCGGCCAATGGGGCCAGGCGCGGGTGCGGATCTTTGCCTACCACCCAGAACCGGGTTTGGGGCGATTCGGCCCGGATCAGGGGCAGCACCTGGCGGACAAACCATTGAACGGCGTCGATGTTGGGTCGAAAATCCATTTTGGCGGTAAAGACCAGATCGTTCTCGCCGGGACCGGCGCCGGGCTCCAGGTCGGGGACCGGTGTGGTGTAAAAGCCCATATCCACGCCATTGGGCACCACCACCGGCTCTAGCCCCGGAACAAGGCGGCGCAGGGCCGTGGCATCGGTCTCGGATACGGCGACGACTCGGTCGGCCGTCTGGCAGGCCCGCTTTTCATAGCCGCGCAGGCGCAGCCATTGGACCAGGGAATAGGCAGCCGCCAGCCATCGCCGGGGTTGGCGGATATCGGTTTCAAAGGCCCGCTGCTGCAAGACATATTCGGCGTTGTGATCGTCAAACACCAACCAGGGGCGTTGCCCAGCAGGCGAGTCGGCTGCCACCTGAAAGAGGTAGGGGGCCAGCTCGATGCCCTCCACTTCGACGATATCCGGGTCGATCTGTTCCAGCATCTCGGTCAGGGCCGACCGAAATTCGTCTGAGGCGAGCCGCTGCGCCATGTCGGGCAATCGCGAGAGAAACAGGCCCTTTATCCTTTGGCCCATGGAGCGCTGAGGAGTGGCGATGACCCGCAGGGTCGGACACAGATCGTCGAGGGGCGAGCTGGAGCGGGCGGTTGGATCGCCAAAAGATAGCAGGTGGATCGGGTGTTTCTGGGCCAGCCCGACAATCAGGTTATAGTTGCGGAGCGCCGTCCCCTGGTGGGGAGGATACGGAAATTGGGGCGTGAGCACCAGGATTCTTTTGGAGGCGCCAGGCACGCTTTCAGAGGTCACAAGCCGCTCCCCGGATGAGGTGAGATCGGGTCAATGTTCTGGATCAACCATCGTAGGCCCGCCGGTAGATCTCGAGGGTTTCTCGGGCGGCCCGCTCCCACGAAAAGCCCTGGGCCTGGCGCAGTCCCTTTTCCCGCATCTCCTGGCGCAAATTGCTATCGTGGAGCACGCGCCACAGGGCCACGGCCAATTCTTCGACATTGTGGGGATCGAACAACAGGCCCGCGTCGCCCACCACCTCTGGCAGAGAGGATACATTGGACACGACCACGGGCAACCCACAGGCCATCGCCTCCAGGGGCGGCAACCCGAATCCCTCGTAGAACGCCGGATGGGCCAGCACCTCCGCCGCATTGTACAGATAGAGCAGGTCTTCACTGGAAACCCGTCCGAGAAAATGAACCGCTTGGTCCAGCTTGAGTTCCTCGATCACGGCAAAGGCATCCTCAAAGAGCCACCCTTTGCCGCCGGCCAACACCAGCCGCACATCCTCTTTGTAGCAGGTCATCAGTTGGTGGAACGCCCGAATGAGGGTGGGGACGTTCTTGCGCGGCTCGAGGGTGCTCACGAACAGGACAAAGGGACCGTCGATGCCATGGCGATTGCGAACGTACTCGCGCGCCTCATCGCGATCCACTGGCGTAAAGATCGGATTGGCGGCCTCGTAGACCACGGTGATCTTGTCCTCGGGCACTCCCAGATGCTTGACCGTGTCCCGCTTGGTGCTTTCGGACACCGAGATGATCTGATCGGTCCAACGCACGGCATGGTCAATGTGGCCATAGTAACGCGCGCTTTCCTTGGTCAAAAAGTGGGGATAGAGCAAAAAGGCCAGGTCGTGGATGGTGATGACCGACTTGCAGCTCGGTCGGTGGGGCGGAATGAAATCGGGGCTGTGCAGCACGTCCAATCCCAATCGCATCAGTTCCACGTTCAGCGAATAGCGCTCCAGCCGATGATGACTGGGCGTCCACAAAGAAACCCGACGGAAATTGGGCTCCTGCAAAATGGTCGTTTCGTCTTTACGACTCATCAAGAGGACATACTCATTGTCGTCGTCTACTCTTGACAGGCCATCTACCAGGTGCAGGATATACTGGCCAATTCCTGCCTGGCTGTAGTAGACCAATCGGGCATCAATTCCAATGCGCATGACGACTCTGCTCCCCGGATACAAAACAAAGCGCCCCCCATCGATCCGGAAAGCTCCACATGGTGGGCGCCCCTGTCCCCGTCTTCCTGCCCATCATACCATCATCTCATACCGGCGTCAAGTTTCCCGTTCATGAAATGCCCTTGGCCTCCGATTCTTCCGATTCTGAAGAATACTCCTCTCCTGCTCCAGGCCATCTCCTCTGTCAGTTTGACCGATTCGGGTACCTAGTGTATAATTGAGTTGGCTCCCAACAGAAGACGAGCCATCCTGCGCCCCATTCTGACTCGTCCTCGCCGTCTGGCGCTGTTTTCGAGGAGGAACCCAGTCCAGGTAGGGGAGCATCAGGGAGAAGGAGAGAGCTATGGGGTCTCGGAGACGTTCCATCGTCATCCGGAACCGTTACTTTGTGGCAAGTGACTTGGTTCTCATCGCCCTATCGGCGGTGTTGTCTTTTGCCATACGTTTGGACATTCCCCTTTTCTGGTCGTATATTGGCTTTTCTTTGATTTTTGCGTTTATTTGCACAGTCATTAAATTCCCCCTTTTTTACCTATTCGGTCTGTATAGTCGATACTGGCGCTATGCCAGCGTCCACGAGATGCTGACCATTGTCGCTGCCAACACGGCAGCCTCTCTTGCGATCGCTGTGCTCACGCTCGGCATTTTTATTCCCAGTGGGTGGCTTGCTCACTTTCCCCGTTCGGTTTTGGTCATTGATTGGCTGCTCAGCCTTTTTTTCGTGGGTGGCATCCGCTTCTCAGCCCGGTTCATGGGGGAGTTTGGCATGCTGCGGGGAACGAATGGGCGGATGGCCACAGCGATGCCCAAGCGAGTGCTTATTGTAGGGGCGGGCGACGCGGGCGCCATGATCGCCCGCGAAATGCGCAACAATCCCGGGATCGGCCTCGATCCGGTAGGCTATGTGGATGACAATGAGGCCAAGGTAGGCATGCGCATCCGCGATCTCCCGGTGCTGGGCACACGGGAATCGATCCCACGATTGGTCCGAGATCTCAAAATCCACGAGGTGCTGATCGCCATGCCCACGGCACCGGGCCGCGCCATCCGTGAGATTCGAGAGATCTGCGAGTCGACTCCGGTGGCCTTCAAGACCATCCCCGGCATGTACGAATTGCTGAACGGTCAGATCACAGCCAGTCAGATCCGCGATATCCAGATCGAGGACCTGCTCCGGCGCGACTCGGTGCGCATCAAGGCCAACGACGCCGCCTATGTACACAACCAGACGGTTCTGGTGACGGGAGCGGGTGGGTCCATCGGCTCCGAGCTGTGCCGACAGGTGGCCCACAGAAGTCCCCGGCATATTATCCTGTTGGGCCATGGTGAGACCAGTATCTATCATATCTACAACGAACTGCAGACCCGATTCCCCGGTCTTGCAGTCACGCCGGCCATCGCCGACGTGCGGGACAAGGCTCGGATCCTTCGCATTGTCCAAAAGCACAAGCCGCAGGTAATCATTCATGCCGCGGCTCACAAGCACGTGCCGCTGATGGAACAGAACGTCGAAGAGGCCGTGACCAACAATGTGCTGGGCACCCAGAATGTTCTCGAGGTCGCCGAACAGGCTGGTGTCAAACGTTTTGTCCTCATCTCCACCGACAAGGCTGTAAATCCGATCAACATCATGGGCGCCACCAAACGCATTGCCGAACTGATGGTCCAGGACGCCGCCCGCCGTTCTGGCAACAACTATGTGGCCGTTCGCTTTGGGAATGTGCTGGGAAGCCGGGGCAGTGTGGTTCCCCTGTTCAAGCAGCAGATCGCGGCGGGCGGTCCGGTGACCGTCACCCACCCCGAGATGGAGCGCTATTTCATGACCATCCCCGAGGCGGTGTACCTGGTGCTCCAGGCGGCCTCTCTGGGTTCCGGTGGCGAGCTTTTTGTGCTGGATATGGGCGAGCCGGTCAAGATCGTCGATCTCGCTCGCGATCTGATTACCCTCTCCGGGTTGCAACCGGACCGGGATATTGAGATCAAATTCACGGGCGTTCGGCCCGGCGAAAAACTTCACGAGCGTCTCTTTCTCAGAGGGGAAGACTATGAGACGACCAAGCATGAAAAGATCTTTGTGGTCGGTCACGTCTCTGCTCTCTCTGGGGGAGCCCTGCACCACGCCGTCCAACGGTTGATCCGTCAGTCACAGCAGGGCGCACCTCCTTCAGACATCTGGTCCTCGATCAAGGCGATTGTACCCGAATGCGAAGTGACCCTGGGTGCCGAACCTGCTCCCAAGCCCGGTCAGGCTCAGGACGAGTTGTACGGAACGATCCACGTTGCCACGGCACCGTAAGCCCTTACAGGTTTGGTCCCTAACCCCATGATCGATTGGTGGAACCTCTTGACCCATGGACTGTGGATCTTGGGGCTTGCCGGAGCACTGGCTGTCCTGAGCCATTCGGACTGGGTCGCGTCACAACAGCTAGGCTCCTCCAAAGCCCTGGCCCTCGCCATGCGGAACCCCCTATTTTCCATTGGATTGACCCTCACCTGCCTGGGCGCCGGACTGGGGGCGCACCCCGACTGGGAACGGGTGGTCTGGTTTCTTTTGGCCATCGGATTCGCCCTCACGACGGGGGTATTGTATCGCAAGAAGAAAGCTCCTCCCGCGTGATGGAGACGAGCTCTGCCACGCCCGAACACGGCCTTGGACGGTGGGTGCGCCGCGAGTGGCGTTTGCTGGTAGGATTGGCCCTCAGCGTCCTGTGCGTCTATCTAGCCATCCGTGGGGTGTCGCTGCCCTCGCTCTTGACGGCCCTGGCTACGGCCCAGTGGAAGTGGGTGGTCGTGGCGGTGCTCGTGGTCATGGCCGGCACGGTTCTCAAGGCCTGGCGCTGGCAGACCCTCTTTTTCCCCGATCGGATCCCCTTTGGGCGCGGCTGGTGTGTGTTTCTCATTGGCCAGATGTTGAACATCGTGTTGCCGGCCCGCGCCGGTGAGATTGGCCGCATCTACTACATCAGCCAGGGGAGATCGATCACCAAGGCCAAGGCCCTGTCCACGGTGGTGGTGGAGAAAATGGTCGACGTGGCCATGCTCGCCCTGGCCTATGGGGTGGCAGCTACCTGGTTGGCTACCACGCCCATCGACTCGCAGGAGTGGCTTCGGGGGGCCGGGCGAGGCCTGCTACCCCTGGCGGCCGTGGCCACGGCCGTGTTACTCCTCTTTGCCTATGCCGGTCGCCGCGCCTGGGCGGGAATGCGACGCCTGCTCAGCCCCCTTCCGCACAAGTGGCAAAGGTCGCTGGATGCCGCTGCCGGGCAGATGATCGGCGCCTTTGAGGTCCTCCGGCACGGCCCCACCAGCGCCAAGGTGTGGGCGGCTTCGCTGTTGATCTGGGTTCTATCGGCCTGGACCAACGTGCTCTTGTTCCGGGCTTTTCAGCTCCCCTTGCCGGTCGGGGTCGCCCTCTTTTTGCTGGTGGTGCTGATGAGCGGCGTCGCCGTCCCGCCCCTGCCCGGAAACCTGGGCGTGTTCCCCTACCTGAGTCAGGTGGTTCTGACCCTGTTTGGTGTCGAGCGGGGCCTGGCCCTGGCTTACGGCATCACCTTGCAGGCAGTGGCCTACCTGCCCTTGGTCCTGGTGGGACTCGCGTGCCTGATTGGCGAAAACTGGCGGTTGCCAGGCAACCGCGCTCGACCGGGGGAACAGAAAGTAGGCCCGACGTGAACATTGCCCTTCTTGGGACTCGAGGGATCCCGGCCAGCTACAGCGGTTTTGAGACCTGCGTCGAACAGCTCGGGCAACGGCTGGTCCAACGCGGCCATCGGGTCACCGTTTATTGCCGCAAGCACCACATCACCTATCCCGGCGATCAGTACAAAGGGATGCGCCTGGTCAAGTTGCCTACCGTAGCCAACAAATACCTGGACACCATCGTCCACTCGTTCCTCTCTTCGCTGCATGCCCTGGGACAACGGTACGACATGGCCCTGTACTTTATTGCAGGAAACAGCCCCGTCACCTGGATTCCGCGCCTGGCGGGCACCAAAACGCTGTTGAACGTGGACGGCCTGGATTGGAAGCGGGAAAAGTGGCCGCCGCTGGCCAAAAAATACCTGCAACTGGCCGAATATCTGGCCACCAAACTGCCCAATGCCTACATCACCGATTCGACCGTGATCCAGGCCTACTACCGGGACCGATTCCACAGCGAGCCGCCCTTTATTCCCTACGGTTCCGAAGTGGAGCGTGTGCCCCCCGGCGAAACCCTGGCCCGCTTTGATCTGGAACCGCAGCGCTATGTGCTCTTTGTGGGGCGGTTGGTGCCCGAGAACTGCGCCCATCATCTGGTCGATGCTTTTTCCGGTTTGGATACCGACCTGAAATGCGTGATTGTCGGCGATGCGCCCTATGCCGAGGGCTATATTGCCGATCTCAAGGCGCGCGCCCGGGCCGATGACCGCATCCTGTTCACCGGGTACCTCTTTGGTCAGGGCTACTACGAGTTGGGAACCCATGCCTCCATCTTTGTCGAGACCTCAGGCGTGGGCGGCACCCACCCGGCCCTGGTCGAAGCCATGGCCTTTGGCGCTTGCGTGATCGCCCACAACACGCCCGAGAACCTGGAAACCATAGGCGACGCCGGGTTTGCCTACGACGGCGAGGCCGGCGCCGAGAACCTGCGCGCCGTTCTCCAGCGGCTGCTGACCGATCCTGCCCTGATGGCCGAATACCGGCAGAGGGCGCGGCAGCGCGCCCAAACGACTTACCAGTGGGACGCCGTCACCGACGCCTACGAGCGGTTGTTCTACCAGCTACGGCGCCA
>CAZNQW010000012.1:9314-33459 GCA_964575225.1 uncultured Anaerolineaceae bacterium
CCCCGCCCGTCGAATCGTACGGTTAGTTTTCGGTCAGCCGGTGGGCCTACCCGCCTCCCAGCACTACCACAGCGCGTTGCGCCAGGTCCATGATGGGGCCGGGCCACAATCCCCACAGAATGGTGGCCAACAACGCGATCCCCACCCCCACCTGCAGCACCGGGCACACGACGGTTTCATCGGCCTCGCCTGCGGGCCGCTCTTTCATGTACATCATCACCACCACGCGCAGGTAGTAAAAGGCCGAAATGACGCTGTTGATCACGCCCAGAACCGCCAGCCAGATCAGCCCGGCTTTGACGGCTGCCGTGAACACGTACAGCTTGCCCAGGAATCCCACCAGCGGCGGGATGCCCGCCAGCGACAGCATAAAGCCCGCCATCACTACCGCCAGCCAGGGGCTGCGCGACCCCAGCCCGGCGAAATCGTCGAGGGTGGCCCCCCAGCGTTCCCCGGAGGACAGCCTTTCTACGGCAATCACCACGGCAAAGGCGCCCACGTTCATAAAGGCGTAGGCAAAGAGGTAGAATAGGATGGGCCCGATGCCCAATTCCTGGCCCGCCGCCACGCCCACCAGAATATAGCCCGCGTGGGCGATGCTGGAATAGGCCAGCATCCGCTTGAGGTTCATCTGGCGCAGGGCCGCCAGGTTGCCGACCGTCATGGTCAGGGCGGCCAACACAGCCAGGGCAGGCCCCCATTCCGAGTACAGATCGCCCAGGGTGACCATGATCACCCGGCCCAGGGCGGCGAAACCGGCCACCTTGGCCCCTACGCTCATGAACGCCGTCACCGAGGTGGGCGCCCCCTCATACACGTCGGGGGTCCACATCTGGAACGGGACCACCGCCACTTTGAAGCCAAACCCCACGATCAATAGCCCCAGGGCGACCAGCAGCAGGCCGGGAAACTCGCCGCCCAGCGACGCCACATACTTCTGGATGCCGCCCAGGGAGGTGGTGCCTGCCTGCCCGTAGACCAGGGCCATTCCATACAGCAGGAATCCGCTGGCAAATGCGCCCAACAGCAGGTATTTGAGGGCCCCTTCGGCCGACTTGCGCTGTTCACGGTTCAGGCCCACCAGCACATAGAGGGCAATCGACAGGATCTCCAGCGCCAGAAAGATGGTCATCAGGTTGATGGCCGCCGCCATCAACATCATTCCGCCCGTCGATAGCAGGAGCAGCGTATAGTACTCTCCTTGAGCCAGACCGGTACGCGCGGCATAGTCGACCGAAAACAGAATGGCCAGGGCAGCGGCCGTCAGGATGGCCAGGTTCAGGAACAGGGCATAGCCATCGGCCGCCAGCATGCCGTGGATCTCGGGATCGCTGCCGTCCCAGATGTAAAAGGACACCACGGCAGCCGCCAACACCCCGGCCAAGCTGACCCATGCCAGGCGTGGTTTCTGCTCCTTGCCCAGACCGAGATCGGTCATCATCACCAACAGCGCCGTGACCAGCACCACGATCTCGGGCGCTATGACGAGAAAATTCAGAGGTGGGAACGAGATCTCCATCCAGTCTCCTCTATCGTGACCCTTCAACCCACGATTGGACCGCAAACGATGACCCGCCGTGGTGGGTGTATTCGTACGCCCCTGCTGCAACAGCCCCAGACTCCCCTTCGGGCGCCCAGGCAATCCCATCCAGACCCTCCAGGAGAACGACCCGCCGCTCGTCGGCTTGCGACAGAAGGTTCTCCACCGAGGCATCCGTTGGCCTCAGGAATAGGCCCGGCAAAATGCCTACCACAAACATCAACACCACGAGGGGAAGCAGGACCAGCGCCTCGCGCCCGGTGAGATCCGGCAGCGTCCGGTTTTCCGCTCGAACCAGGGGCCCGGCAAAAGTCTTGCGGAACATGTCCAGCATGTACCACGCGCCCAGCACGATGCCCGCCGTGGCAAACACCGCTGCCGCCGAGCTTTCGCGAAAGATCCCCACCAGCATGGTGAACTCGCCCGGAAAGCCGCTCAATCCCGGCAGGCCGATGGCGGCCAAGATGACCATGAGGAAGAGGGTGCCCAGCAGGGGCAGGCTTTTCCACAAGCCGCCGAAATCGGCCACCTGGCGCGAGTTCCGGCGCAACTCCAGCAGGTAGACAAAGAAGAACAGCGCCGTCACCGTGAGCCCGTGAGACACGGAATAGATCACGGCGCCCTGCACGCCCTGGGCATTGGCCGACATCACACCGGCCACCAGCATGCCCATGTGAGCCATGCTGGAATAGGCCACCAGCCGCTTGAGATCCTTTTGGACCAGCGCGATGAGCGATCCGTACAGAACGCCGATGATGGCCAACAGCCAGACCCACGGCCGGAAGAACAGCACCGCATCGGGAAAGAGGGGCAGGCAGAAGCGGATGAGGCCATAGACGGCCATTTTGGACAGCACGCCTGCGAGCATCACGGTCACCGGCGTGGATGATTCGACGTAGGCGTCGGGCAACCAAGTGTGCAGCGGCCAGATGGGGGCCTTGACGGCAAAGGCCAGGCCAAAGGCGACGAACAGCCAGATCTGGGGCCACCAGGCCAGGGGCAGGCTGTACAACTGGGTCAGGTCAAAGGTCAAGACCCCCGTGGCCTGCTGGTTGAGCACGGCCAGGGCAATGATCGCCACCAGCATCAGGGTGCTGCCGGCCATGGTGTAGAGAAAGAACTTGAGGGCGGCATAGATCCGGCGCTCCCCTCCCCACCGACCGATGAGGAAGTACATGGGCACCAGCATCGCCTCCCAAAAGATGTAGAACAGGATCAGATCCATGGCCGCGAAAACGCCCAATACGCCGGTTTCCAGCATCAGCATCAGGAACAGGTAGGAACGGGCATTGACCTGCGGGTTCGCGTCCAAGTACTTGTACGAGATCAACACAGCCACCGGGCTGAGGAACGCGGTCAACAGCAGGAACCAGAAGCTGATCCCATCGACGCCCACGAAATAGCTGACCCCCAGGGGCTCGATCCAGGCAAACCGATCGACAAACTGCATGTCGGCGGTCCCGTAATTGTAGAACCCCCACAGCACACAGGCCAGAGCCAGGTCCGCCAGGGTTACCACCAGCGCCCAGGCCTTGAGCGCCGGCCGGTTGTTTCCCAAAAAGAGTGTAACCAGCGCCCCCAGCAACGGCACGAAAAGTACGATGGATAGCAGCGGGAAGCCGAGTTGGTTCATCCCGTCAACTCCTCTTCTGACACATAGTGAAAAACTCCCAAGGCTGAGAAGCCAACCCCGCAGCCCTCCCGACGACAGACTTATACCCGATCATCGCCTATGATCCCAGAACGCCACGGAGGATGAAGTAGGCCACCACCGCGACCACACCGACGAACATGGCCAGGGCATAGTTGCGCACCAGCCCGGTCTGCGCCCGGCGCAGACCCTCACCGGCCAGGCCGATGACTTTGGCCAATCCATTGACCCCGCCGTCGATACCCCGCCGGTCGACCACGTCGCTGAACAGGTCACCCAGGCCGCGCAGCGGCTTGATCACCGCCTCCGTGTACCCCTCGTCCACATAGTACTTGTTGTAGACCAGGTTGTAGAGCCACTGGGCGCTCTTGGTCATTCGGTCGGCCAGGCCCCAACGGCGGATGTAGAGCCAGTAGGCCACAAAGATACCCGCGGCGGCGGCCAACACCGACACGACCATCAATAGGATCTCGGTCGATGCCCCACTGGCTGCCGCGTGGCCCATCTGCGAATCGGCAAAGACCGGCTCCAGAAAGCCGTCGATGGCATTGCCCATGCCCAAGAAGGCGGGCAATCCCACGTATCCGCCGATGGCCGCCAGCACCGCCAGAATCACCAGGGGCACCACTATGGCCCACGGCGCTTCGTGGACATGCTTTTCGACCTTTTTGTCCATCCGCGAGGGGCCATAAAAGGTCACAAACAGCAGGCGGAAGGCGTAAAAGGCCGTCAGGCCCGCGGTGACGATGCCCAAAAGCCAGGGCAGGGTATTTCCGTGAGCGTAGACGGCGTACAGAATCTCGTCCTTGCTGAAAAAGCCGGAAAGGAGCGGGACGCCCGAAAGGGCCAGCACGCCCACCAGCATCGTCGCAAAGGTCCAGGGCATCCGCTTGCGCAGATCGCCCATGCGGAAAATGTCGAGTTCGCCCGCCAGGGCGTGCATCACAGCGCCGGCGCACAAGAACAGGAGGGCCTTGAAAAAGGCATGGGTGGTCAGGTGGAACATGCCGGCGGCATAGGCGCCCGCGCCCACCCCCAGGAACATGTAGCCCAACTGGCTGATGGTCGAATAGGCCAGGATTCGCTTCATGTCCTTTTGCACCAGGGCCATCGTCGCCGCGAAAAAGGCTGTCAAAATCCCGATCCACATCACCCAATTCAGGGCCGAGGGCGACGCCTCAAAGAGGGTGTGGCATCGCACCACCATATAGATGCCGGCTGTGACCATCGTGGCAGCGTGGATCAGGGCGCTGACGGGCGTCGGGCCTTCCATCGCATCGGGCAACCAGACATAGAGGGGGATTTGGGCCGACTTGCCCGTGGCGCCCAGGAACAGCAAGAGGGAAATGGCCGTCGCCGTGCCGGGCAGCAACGTCTTGGCTGCGGGGAACACATCCTCAAAGGCGACGCTGCCAAAGGTGGCAAAGATCAGCATGATGCCCAGAGCGAACCCGAAATCGCCCACCCGGTTGACCAGGAATGCCTTTTTGCCCGCGTTCGCCGCCGACTCTTTTTCGAACCAGTAGCCGATGAGCAGGTAGGAGCAGAGGCCCACCCCCTCCCAGCCGACGTACATGGTCACAAAGCTATCGCCCAGCACCAGGATCAACATCATAAAGACAAAGAGGTTCATCCACGTGAAATAGCGGTTGTGGTACTCTTCGCCTTCCATGTAGGCGGTCGAATAGATGTGGATGAGCGTGCTGACGCCCGTCACTACCAGTGTCATGAGGATCGACAACTGATCCAAGAGAATGCGGACCGACACCTCGAAATCGCCGACCACGATCCAACTGAAAATCGGGATAATGCGCTCCCGGCCATTGCCCCCGGTCTCGGATTCGATGGGCAATTGCAGCATCTGGAAAAAGACGGCGACAGCGGTCACAAACGAGGCCGCCACAGCCGCACTGGCGATGATGCCCACCACGCGCCGGCTCAGCCAGCGCCCCAAGATGGCGTTTACCAGAACGCCGACCAGCGGGAATAACGGGATCAACCAAACGTAATTCAGCATCTCAAAGGTTCTCCCCCACAGGTTGCCCCTAACCCTTCAACAGGCGGATGTCATCGGCATCCGCCGAGTCTTTGTGCCGAAAGAGCGAGACGACGATGGCCAACCCGACCGCAACCTCTGCCGCAGCCACCGCCATGACCAGAAGGACAAAAATCTGCCCCTCGATGTTGGCCCAGGCGCGTCCGTAGGTAATGAGCGTCAGGTTGACGGCGTTGAGCATCATTTCCGCCGACATGAACATGACCAGCACGTTCCGTCGCATCAACATACCGGCTGCGCCCAGAACAAACAGAATCGCGCTCAGGATTAGGTAATAGGAAGCTGGGACCATGTGCGCCTTTACCTCTCCAATCTCTTTTTTGCCAGAACCAAGGCTCCGATGACGGCCACCAAGAGCACCAGGGAGACGAGTTCAAAGGGAATCATATAGTCGGTCAACAGGGCGGTGCCGATCTCCCGGACGTTGTCCGACCGAACCAGCTCGGGCATTGCGCCGGTTCCGGTCTCGACCACAGCCCACACCACGCCGGCCAACAACAGGGCGCCCAGCAGCACCGCCGCGATCCACTGATAGCGCCTCGAGTCGGGGACTTCGACAATCCGATCGATGCCCAAGAGCATGACCACAAAGAGGAACAGAACGACCACCGCACCGGCATAGACGATCACCTGGATCAGCGCCACAAACTGGGCGTTCAACAGAATATACAGCCCGGCCAGGCAACAGAAATTCAGCAGGAGAAAGAGAGCGCTTTTGGTGACATTGCGCTGCGCAACGACCCCTACGCCGGTTCCGACGGCCATTACCGCCAGGATAAAGAAAAGCACCATTTCCATAACAGACCATCTCCTCCTACTGCTGGTCGTCCAGAATGATAGCTTGGGGCTCAGCCGGTACCAACAGCCGGTCCTGGGTGTAGATCAGGCTCTCCCGGCTATAGTCTGCCAAGGCAAATTCGCGGTGGAGCACGATGGCCCCGGTGGGGCAGGCTTCCTCGCAGTAGCCGCAAAACATACAGCGCAGCAGGTTGATCTCGTAAATCGCGGCATACCGCTCGCCGGGTGACCGCTGCACACCGTCCTTATTTTCGCCGGCCTGCACATAGATGCAATGAGTGGGGCAGTAGGCGGCGCACAGAGCGCACCCGATGCACCGTTCCAGTCCCTTGTTGGGTCCGTCCTCGTAGCGCAAGAGTTCGTGGCGCCCCCGGAAGCGCGGATAGAGTTCGACCTTTTCATCGGGGTATTGGACGGTGACCGGCTTGGTGAAATAATAGCGCAAGGTCACGCCCATTGCCCGCAGTATGTGCCAGAATCCGACGATCGATTCCTTTATCATTCCCTCATTCCTTCCGCTAGGCTGGCAGCGGTTTGGGTTCGGCAGGTGGCTGCCGAGAGATTGTCAGCTACAGAAACGCCACAACGGCCGCCGTCACCATCAGGTTGAGCAGGGCCAGCGGCACCATGATCTTCCAGCAAAACCGCATAAACTTGTCATAACGAACGCGGGGGACCGATGCCCGGATCCAGATGTACAGCCAGGCCACGAACAGAACCTTGGCCACAAACAGCGCCACACCCACCAACGGGTGCAGGTCCGAGAGTACGGCCGGCCACTTCCAGCCGCCCAAAAAGATGGTGGCCACAATGGCGCTGTTGACGACCAGAGCCGTGTATTCGCCCATAAAGTACAGGGCGAACTTGATCCCACCATATTCGGTCATATAACCCGAGATCAACTCGTTCTCCGCTTCGGGCATGTCAAAAGGCGCGCGGTTGCTCTCGGCGATGATGGCAATCAGGAACACCAGGAACCCGATGGGTTGCAGCGCCAGAAGCGGCCAACCGCCCTGAAACTCGACGATCTGATTCAGATTCAGGCTACCCACGATCAGGACGACGGCCAACAAGGCAATGCCCATGGGCAGCTCGTAGCTGATCATCTGGGCGGCGCTACGCAGCGCGCCCAAAAGCGAGTATTTGTTGTTCGATGACCAACCACCCAACACGATGCCATAACTGCCCAAGCCGGCAATGGCCAGCAGGTAGAGCAGGCCCACGTTCACGTCCCCAATGACCAGGCCGATCTTTTGGCCAAACATGTCCACCTGAGGGCCAAAGGGGATCACGGCAAAGGTGACCAGCACGGCGGCATAGGAGATGCCCGGGCCCATCATGTAGAGAACCTTGTCCACATGATTGGGAATGATCTCCTCTTTAAAGATCGCCTTTACCGCATCGGCCAGCGGCTGAAGGATGCCAAAGGGACCCGCCCGGTTGGGGCCGTACCGCACCGCAAAGCGGGCACAGATTTTGCGTTCCCCCCAGGTCATATAGGCCCCCGAGAGCAGCAAAACCACCACCATCACTACGGCTTTGATCACTGGAATCCAGAAATCAGCTACCCAATCCATTCGGAACTCCATTCAAACGAGCAATTCTGCAAATCAACCCCCACCGCGTACGGCTCATTTGACAATCGTCACTGGCGTCAGGGCGCGTTGGTCGGAAAAGAGGGTGCTCAAAGGAGCTGTCCCCAGGTTGCGGGGCATCCAGGCCACGCCCGGCGCCACATCCTCTGTCACGCGCACGGTGGCGCTCAATCGACCCTCTGCCGATACCACCGACGCCTGATCGCCATCGGCCAGGCCCAATCGGGTCGCGTCGGCCGGATGCACCGCCACAAAGCCTTCGGGAACCACGTTGGGGACCCGCTCAGCGCGACTCAGGAGCGTGCCTCGATCGTAGAGAAGCCTTCCCGGGACAAGAGTCAGGGGATAGTCCGGACTGACGGCGGGTGCCTCGGCTTGTACCAGGGCAAAGGAACGGCGAGCCACGGGCGGCACCGCCTCGCGCTGCCAGCCCTGACTGCTCAGGCTGGCGCGATCCACATCGCGGAAGGCAGGGATCACCCGCGCGATCTCGGCCAGAATGCTCTCGGCGCCCTCGAAATCCCACGACTTGATCTGCTTGCCCTCTCCCATCAGGCGCACCATGCGGCGGGCGGCCTGGACCAGGATCCACCAATCGGGCTTGGCCTCGCCGGGAGACCGCAAGGCAGGGTGAACCGCCTGTAACCGCCCCGTCAGGTTGGTGTAGGTGCCCTCTATTTCGGCAAAGCTGGCGGCAGGCAGCACCACCTCAGCCTGGAGCGCCGTATCGGTCAGGAACAGATCCTGGACGATGAGGAACGGGATCGCTCCCAGGGCCGAATCGGCCTGGCGGCTGCTGGTTGCCGGATCGGAGCCCATCACCCACAGGGCTTTTAATCGACCGCTGTGGGCGGCAGAGATCATGCCGTGCATGTCCAGGCCATCCAGGGGCGACAGCTTGCCCCCCCAAAAATTGGTAAGGCGGCTGCGCACTTTGGGATCGGCAAAGGGCTGCTTGCCCGGATACAGGTCGGGAACCATTCCCATTTCCAGGGCGCCCACGGCGTTAGCTTGATCGGGAACAAACCCCATTTCGGCGTTGGTCAGGAGCAGGGACAGGTTCTGAAGGACGTCCAGGTGAGCCTGCGCTCCCGTCCCCGATAGCCAATCGGGCCCGTACAAGATGACCGGATGGTGGGCTTTGGCCAGCAGTTCAGCCGCCTGGGCCAGCGCCTCGGCCGCCACGCCGGTCTTTTGCTGTACGGCGTTTGGCGAATCGCTGCCCAGCCAGGCACGGTACTCTTCGGCGTTGGTCACCCGACTGGTCGGACTTTGCCAGCCCCGGCTCAGGATTGCCTGGGCAAGACCGTGCACCAGCGCCGTCTCACTCCCCGGACGATAAGCGAGCCAGGGCCCACCGTAGCGGCTCAACTCGATTTTGCGCGGATTGGCGACGATCACCTGCGCGCCACGGCGCAAGACCCCCTTTTTGATCCAGAGCTCTATCAACGGCGCCGCTACGCTGGGGTCGAACCCCAGAAGCAAAACGACGTCCTTGTGTTCCAGCGAACTCACGTCGCCCAACAGGGAGGCGTCCTGCGGCATCCGGTCCCCATAGTCGACGCTGTTGGTGCCCACCACCGAGCGCATCAGGCGCTGCAAGAGATAGTTGGCTTCGTTGGTCGCCCGGCCCGAACCGAGGGCTGCCACGGCCTGCGGGCCGTCGGTAGCCAAGATCTCTTGGAGGCGACGGGCGATCAGATCCAGGGCTTCGTCCCAGGTGGCCGGGCGCAGCTCGCCATCGCGGCGGATGAGCGGCGTCGTCAGCCGATCCGGATGATCGACAAAGCCATGGGTAAAGCGCCCCTTGTCGCAGATCCACACATCGTTCACGTCCGGGTTCTCCCGGGGTGTGATCCGCCGCAGGGTGTTGTTCTTGACGCCCAGCTCGGTGTTGCAGCCCACAGCGCACAGGGTACACACGCTGGGTGTATTCGTCAGCTCCCAGACACGCGCCTCAAAGCGAAACACCCGGCTGGTCAGCGCGCCCACAGGACAGACGTCAATGGTGTTGCCCTGCCATTTGCTGGTTAGGGGCCGGTCGGGAAAGGTCTCTATGCGCGTGTCGGCGCCGCGGCCAAACAGATCCAGCTCGTGGTCGTCGGCCCATTCATCCAGGAAGCGAATACAGCGCCAGCACAGCACGCAGCGCTCCTGATCGATCAGGAGGAATTCGCTGAGGGGAAAGCGCTTGTTCTTATGGCGCTTTTCCTCAATGTAGCGGCTCACCCCTGGGCCATCTTGCAGCGCCTGGTCCTGCAAGATACACTCGCCGCCCTTGTCGCACACCGGGCAATCCAGCGGGTGGTTGGTGAGCAAGAACTCGAGGTTGGCCTTGCGCGCCGCCACCGCGTCGGGCGAGGTATGGACCTTGACGACCATCCCCTCACGCACCGGCGTGGAACAAGAAGTCTGCAATCCCCGCGCCCCCTCGATCTCGACCAGGCACATACGACATGCGCCCACCGGCACGAGCTTTTCGTGGTGGCAAAAGGTGGGGATATGAATGCCCGCTGCTGTGGCTGCTTCGTACACCGTACAGCCCGCGGGAACCCGAATCTCTTGTCCGTCAATTGTCAAACAAACCACCCGGTCTGCCGTCATGGAAGAAAATCCTCACAAACCTGGATTGAATCCTCGGATGAACTACGCGCCGTCCACCATACACCGCTTTTCGCGGATATGGAACTCGTATTCCTCGCGGAAGCGTTGGATGCTGCTCTGCACCGGCCCGACCGCCGCATCGCCCAGGGGGCAAAAGCTGCGGCCCATGATGTTCTTGCCGATATCCAGCAGCAGATCCAGATCCTCCATCCGCCCCTGGCCATGCTCAATGCGGTGGAGGATGCGGTACATCCAATCGGTGCCCTCCCGGCAGGGAATGCACTTGCCGCACGATTCATGTTTATAGAATTCGGCCAGGCGCAGCGTGGCCCGTACAATGCACGTCTTTTCGTTCAGGGCAATGACCGCGCCCGAACCCAACATCGAGCCTGCTTCAAAGATGGCCTCATAGTCCAGAGCGACGTCCATGGCGGCGTCGGCGTACAGCATCGGCGTCGAAGAGCCACCTGGGATGATGGCCTTGAGCGGGATGCCGTCTTTGGGGCCACCGCACAGGTCATAGATCAATGTGCGCATCGGTGTGCCCAACGGCAGTTCGTACGTGCCGGGGCGCTCGACATGGCCCGATACGCAGAACAGCTTGAGCCCTGGGCTGCGCTCTGTGCCCCATTGTTTGTACCAGTCGGCGCCGTGCTCGATGATAAAGGGCACGTTGAACAGGGTCTCGACGTTGTTGATCACCGTCGGTTTGCGGTAGAGACCCTCCGCCGCCGGGAAGGGCGGCTTGAGCTTGGGGTGGCCCCGTTTGCCTTCCAAGGAGGAGAGAAGGGACGTTTCCTCGCCGCACACATAGGCGCCGGCGCCGCGAAGGATGCTCAACTCCAGGTTGTAGCCAGTGCCCAGGATGTTTTTGCCCAAATAGCCCCTGGCATAGGCCTGATCCACCGCCTTTCGCAAGCGTTGGTAGCTCAGGTCGTACTCGCCCCGAATGTAGATGAATGCATGTTCCACTTCACAGGCATAGCTGGCGATGATCGTGCCCTCGATGACGCCGTGGGGATCATGCTCCATCAACACCCGATCCTTGAACGTGCCCGGCTCGCCTTCGTCGGCGTTGCACACCAAGTAACGAGGGTAGGTGTCTTTGGGGAGGAACATCCATTTGCGGCCCGCAGGGAACCCGGCGCCGCCCCGACCCCGAAGCCCCGAGTTGAGCACGATCTCGACGACTTGCGAGGGTTTATGCTCTTTGAGCGCTTTTTCCAGAGATCGATACCCGCCTCGTTCGAGATAGGTCTCTATCTCGTGGGAGTTTGGGACGCCCACATTTCGCAAAAGTACTTTTGTTTGCACGCCCGCTCCTGATGTCTTGATCTCGGACACTCGATCTGGCCCTCGGGCTATTCGCCGTACATTCCCGACCAACCCCACACGCCTTGGTTGCTCAGGCTGAAAAACTCGTCTTCCAAGATGCGCTGATGCATCTGCTCTTCGTCAGCCAACTGCTGGAACATGGCCTGCCCGGCGGGATCGTCCGTCTCTTCCTTCAGCGCCCGATACTGCTCGCCGGCGGCCTTTTCGTTCTCGATGGCCTTGCCCAGAATGCCCGCCTCATTTTCCAGTTCTTCCAACAGGACGCGCGAAGCCTCGCCGCCGTCTGTCCATGGGGCGAATTGGGTGAGGGTGCTGGCTTGATATTCGATGAATCGCCCATCCTTTTTTAGCGAGGACAGTAGTTCGGCCAACTTTTGATAATGATGTTGCTCAAAAGCCGCCAGTCGACCCAGCAGATCGCGCCCGCGCGGATCCTCGATCTCGGCCGCTGCCTGGGCGTAAAAGGCCTGGGCCTTTAGTTCGGCTTCCATGGCAATGTCCAGCGCTTCTTCCAACCCCAATTTTCGACTCATGGGTACGCCTCCCCGTCTTATTCCAGGCTTGCCAGAATCTGATCGACTTTTTCCTCGGTCAGATTCTCGTGGTACGCATCATCCACTTGCATCACCGGCGCCGTGCCGCACGATCCCAGGCATTCGACTTCCATCAGGGTGATGCGCCCATCCTCTGTGGTCTCGCCCGGCTTGATGCCCAGTTTCTTGCCAATGTAGGTCAGCAGGTGATCGGCCCCCAATAGCGAGCAAGAGATGTTGGTGCACACCTGGACCAGGTGGCGGCCCACCGGCTTGCGGTTGAACATGGTGTAAAAACTGGCCGAGGATGCCACCAGGGTCACGGGCAGTCCCATCAGCGACGCCACTTCGTCATAGGCCTCTTTGGGCAGCCAGCCCCCATAGTCCTGTTGCGCCCGATGCAGGGCGGGCAACAATGCCGACTGGGCATCGGGATACTCTTGACGTATTTTCAGGATTTCCGCTTTCGACTGTTCCGATAGCACTACAGCCTCCAAAAAACCATGGGGTCCCTGTTTATCGGTCGACTTCGCCCAGGGTGATGTCAATGCTGCCGATGATAGCCACCATATCGGCAAACATGCTGCCGGGGGCCATCACGCTCAATGCCGAGATGTTGGAGAACGACGGTCCGCGGATCTTGCAGCGATAGGGCCGGGGCTCGCCATCCGAAACGAGGTAAAAGCCCAACTCGCCCTTGGGGTTCTCGACGCTGGAATAGACCTCGCCCACCGGCGGCGAAAATCCCTCGGTGACCAGTTTAAAGTGGTGGATCAAGGCCTCCATGCTGGTTTCCAACTCGTCCCTCGGCGGCAGCGAGATCTTGCGGTTGGGGTCTTTGACCGGCCCTGGGCCGATCTCCTGAAGTTTCTTGAGCCCCTGGCGGATAATGCGCACGCTCTGGCGCATTTCGGCCAACCGCACCTTGTAGCGGCTGTAGGCATCGCCGCCCGTTTCTGTCGGGATCTCGAAATCGTACTCTTCGTATCCGCAATAGGGAGCGTACTTGCGTACATCGTAGCCAATGCCGCACCCCCGCAGTACCGGCCCGGTGCAGCCCAGGGCGATGGCCTGTTCGGCGTCGATGACGGCAATGTCGACCAACCGCGAGCGGTAGACGGGGTTGTCGGTGAGCATCACCTCATATTCAACCAGGCGCTTTTCAAACCAATCGACAAATTCCAGCGTCTTGCGGGCAAAGGCCGGGGGTACGTCCCAGCGCACGCCGCCTGTGGTAAAGTAGCTGGTGGTAAGCCGGGCGCCGCAGACCATCTCAAAGATGTCCAGGATCATCTCGCGCTCGCGGAACGCGTATTCCAGCAGGGCGTGGATGGTGCCCGATAGGTCCAGGGTCTGCGAACCGATCCAGATCAGGTGGGCCGCCAGGCGCTGGAGTTCGAGCAAGAGCACGCGGATGACCTGAGCCCGGGGCGGCACCTGAGCGTCCATCAGCTTTTCTACCGCCAAAATGTACGACAGGTCGTTGGACATGCCCGAGACATAGTCCATCCGGCTGGGATAGACCGCGAATTGCTGGTAGGTTCGGGTTTCGGCCGTCTTTTCAAACCCTGAGTGGAGGTGGCCGATGTCGGGCGCGGCATTGACAATGCGCTCCCCCTCGAGTTCTACCACCACGCGCAGCACACCGTGGGTGGCGGGGTGTTGGGGTCCCATGTTGATGATCATGGTGTCGTCGCGACCACTGAACCAGGGCGGCACGTCCGACTCTTTGGTGGGCGCATCCAATATCTGTTGGCCCACGTTGACCAGTGCCGGCTCGTCGGGGTTGACGTTGAACTGCACCGGCTCGTCGCCGATGCCATAATCCTTGCGCAAGGGATGCCCCACCCAGTCGTGGGGCAAAAGGATGCGGCGCATCTCGGGGTGACCCTTGAAGCGGATGCCAAACAGGTCGAACGCTTCGCGCTCGTGCCAGTTGGCCGCCCGCCACACAGAGGTAACGCTGTCCACCACCGGCGCCTCGCCAGCGAGGGGCGCCTTGAGCCGCAACCGCTGCCGGTGCTTTAGCGAGTACAGCTGGTAGACCGCGATAAAGCGCGGCGACAGGCCCAGACCGAGCTGGTCGATGGCGCTGACAAAGAGGCACAGGTCGTAGGCCAGATCCGGGTCATCGCGCAAAAACCGGCAGATCGGCAGGATATCGGCCGCGCGCACCACCACGGTCGTTTCCCCGCGAAAGTCGTCCACGCCGAGTACCGACTGGGGAAAGGCTTCTTTTAGTTTTCGAATGCTTTCGTCGCCTTGGCTCATCTCATGTTCCTGACAGATCGTGGCTTGTCGCTCGCCGGTGTCCCAGACCTGCTTCCGACACCGATTACTTGTAGTCGGCGAACGTTTCCTTTTGGATTTTTTCGTACAATTGCATGATGCCATAACACAGCGCTTCGGGCCGCGGCGGGCAGCCGGGGATGTACACGTCCACCGGGATCAGCTTGTCCGCCCCTTGCACGATGGCATAATTCTCGAACGGGCCGCCGCTGGAAGCGCATGCCCCCATGGCGATGACCCATTTGGGATCTTGCATCTGGTCGTACAGCCGCTTGACCACCGGCGCCATCTTTTGCGAGATGCGCCCGGATACGATCATCACGTCCGATTGCCTGGGTGTGCCGCGAAAGACTTCGGCGCCAAAGCGGGCAATATCATGGCGGGGTCCGCCCGCAGCCATCATCTCAATGGCGCAGCAGGCCAGGCCAAATAGGAAGGGAAAGGGCGACCGTCCGCGTCCCCAGTCGACCAGTTTTTCGAGGGTGGTGGTCACCACCGAGCCCTCGGGTAGAGCCATTTCTATTCCCACTCGAGTCCCCCCTTTTTCCACACATAAACTAGGCCAAGCACCAGGATCAGCACAAAGAGCACGGCTTCTACCAGACCCATCCAGCGAGGTGCCAGGTCCTTGAACACCGCAGCCCAAGGAAACAAAAAGACGATCTCGATGTCGAATACAATGAACAATACGGCAAAGAGGTAGTACTGGATGGGGAAGCGACGGCGCGCGGGCCCAATGGGCAACTTGCCCGATTCGTACGGCGAGAGTTTCACTTCACTGGGGCGCTTGGGGCCAAAGAGGTTGGGCATGAGCACGGCGATGGCTGACAGAGCGACAGCGACCACCGCATAGATCAGAATAGGTAAAAAATCGCTCGGCATCGAAAGTAACCCTCTACATCGAGTACTGATCCAAGATCGTTTTTGCCAAGACTTGGTCGAGGAACTGACCAAGTACGCTTGCTCATTCTATCACAATCGCGGCTCCTTGTCAAACCCGATTCGCCCTGTACCAATTTTTCGCTACCAAACAAACGATATGAAATCGATTGTTCGCTGACAAAGGGGCATACAGTCTTTGCACTTTCTTCCTTTCGAGTCAAAGAGAGGCGGCCGAAATCTGTCCTCCACGGCGGTTTCCCCTGGTCACCCGCCACCTACGCGGCGCCAACCTGCTCTGGACAGGATGGCGCCGCACGGACGATGACGTAATATCCTGTCGGTTTCCTACTGGAATATTGCAATTTTCTCTATTCTATGCGATAATAGAGCAGTCATCACCGGAAAGGAGGTGCTTGTCCTTATGGCGACCGATAAAGATCTGGTGATACCCACCACCCTGCGCGTCAAGCTCGAAGATGGGCAGATCGTGCAAATGTCCGTCGACGAATACCTGAAGGGCGTGGTTCCCACCGAAATGGGACTCAAGAAACCCATCGAAGCCCTGAAGGCCCAGGCCATCGCTTCCCGCTCTTACGCAGTCACCACGCGACGGCATGCCGCGGAGGGGTACGATGTGTGCGTCACTACCCACTGCCAGGTGTATCGGCCCAAAAACCGCTATGCCGATTCGGATCGAGCCGTCGACGAAACCTCGGGTCAGGTGCTCAGCCATCAGGGCTCGATCGTTTCGGCTCCCTTTTTTGGCCATTGTGATGGCCACACACGCAATAGCGAAGATGTCTGGTCGGGACGCGTCGCCTATCTCCGCAGCGTGCCCTGCGTCTGTGGCTACAAGAACATGTACGGTCATGGTGTGGGGATGTGCCAGCGAGGGGCCGCCGCCATGGCGCTCCAGGGGGCTTCGGCCCAGGAGATCCTCGAGCACTATTACCAGGGGGCCAAGGTGCTCTCGGCGTCCACGGTGGCGCGCACCCAATTCAAGCGCAGCATCATCCTGGGCACGACCGTGGATCGGGCGGGCGTCCCGGTCCCCAATGTCCCCCTCAGGCTCGATGGTCCCACGGGTCCCTTCCAGCGCAGGTCCAATGCCAAGGGGCAATTCTGGATCAGCCGTCTGCCGGCGGGGACCTGGGAACTCCAGGTGGTCGACAAGCCGGTGAAATTGAGCAACCTGATCACCGATGGGCGCAATAGCCTGAACCTACAGGTGATGGTCACCGGCCTTCCCGCCCTGACCGTTCAGACCCTCCCTCTGGCCCATCCCCGGGAAATTGCTGGCACGTTGGGCTATGGGGGAATTCCGGTCCACGTTGTGGATCCTGCGGGCTACGAACAGATGCTGCTCAGCGGCTCGCAGGATCTGTACGATCCGGGTGGGTTTGCGGTGCCGGCTGAAAAGGGAGGTCGCTACACCGTCAAGATCCTGGACCAGACCTTTGAGCTGAACCTCAAAAGCAACGGCCTGTGGGTCCGTTTTGACGCGCAACCGGAGAAGGTATGACGCCGGAGGTTCTCACCCGCGAGGATCTGGAGGCCGCTCGCGCTGAACGGTATCGCCAACGGCTCGATCTGAGGGTGCGAACCGAGGAGGAGGCGCTCGAGTTTCTGGATCGCGTGGGGCTCTGCCTTCTGTTTTCCGCCAAGGATCTCGAATTGCCCTCCTTGTGGGGGGCGATCTGCGGCCAAGATCGCCCCGTGCCCGTCCAGCACAATGACTATGAACTGGGTCTTGCCTGGCGCTGGAAGGACACCCTGCCGATTAGCAAACGGGTGCTCTATGGCAAGTTCCTGCACAAGAGGCCGGTGTTTGTCTCTCTCGAGCTGGCGCCCCATCTGTACGCTCTGTCGCCCAATTACGGTGACCCAGCCGAGGACTATATGCTGGACTATAGCGAAGGGCGGCTGAGCATCGAATCCAAGCAGGTCTACGAAGTGCTGTTGCAGCAGGGCGCTCTGCCCACCAGCCAGTTGCGGCGGGAGGCCGGCCTGGGCGGCAAGGCCAATGTGGGGCGGTTTGACCGCGCCCTGACCGAGTTGCAAATGGATCTGCGCATTGTCAAGGTCGCCATCTCGGATGCCAACCGCTGGGGCTACTGCTATGTGTACGATCTTTTGCCCCGGCACCTGCCTCAGGTCGTAGAGGCCGCGCGCGCGATCAGTGGGCACCAGGCGCAAGAGCAGCTCCTGCACCGCTATCTTCAAACGGTGGTGGCTGCCACCCCGCAGCAGATTGCCCGTTTGTTTGGCTGGTCTTTGGAGGAAATCGAACAAACGGCTGACCATCTGGCAGAACGGGGGGAATTGCGCCAGGGCGTTCGCATTCAGGATGTAAAAGACGAGTTTTTCCAAATAATCGCTTGAATTCTTTTGAATTCTGTGGTATAATGGCAAAGTGGGCGATTCCGCTGATTCGCTCCTGATCGACCTGCCCAATCTGTTGCGAGTGGGGATATGGCAAAGAAAACGATTCTGATCGTGGAAGACGATATCGGCACGCTGCATCTGCTACAGCAGATCGTTCAGCGGGCGGGCTACCAACCCCTGCTGGCCCGGGATGGCGCAGACGCCTTGACCTTGCTTCAGCAGAGCGCTGTCGACCTGGTGCTCCTCGACATCATGCTCCGCGATATGGATGGTTGGGCCGTGCTCAAATCGATCAGGGGCGATCTCCGCTTGAACCGCGTCCCGGTTTTCATTGTCACGGGCCGAACGCCCTCTGAGCACCGTTCCGAAATGCAGGTGCTGGAAAAGCTGTACGACGATTATTTTCTCAAGCCCTTTGACGTCAGACATCTCGTGGAGCGGATCGGCGATGTGCTAAACAGCCGCGCCGCCGCCTGACCGGAGTTAAGGCACCCAACTGATGCGCTCGTTTTGCCAGTCAGAGGCCAGGCCCCCATCACCCAGGGCGAACAGCCGCCGCTGATTGGAGCCGTTAGCGTTCATGGCCCAGATCGCCCATTCTCCGCCCCCGTTCGAGACGTAGGCAAGGGATTTGCCGTCAGGGGACCACACCGGAAGCCCCTCGTTGGATGTGCTATCAGTCAGCCGCTGCACATCAGAGCCGTCGATGTTCATGACATAGACATCCCAGTTCCCCTCGCGGTTGGAGGCAAAGGCGATCTGGTTGCCGCGCACCGCCGGGGCCGAGTCTTGGGCGAATTCGGTGAGCTGCGTCGCAGGGTGGGGGCCCGGCGCAGAGGGCATGATGTACAGGCCGCACCGGGCCGGCTCCACGGTCAGATCGCACCCCTGATAGACGATCCGCCCGTCGTCGGTCCAGGCTGGGAATTGGCCCCGCACGTCATCCGGCCCAAAGTTCAGGGCGCGTCCCTCGACGGCCCGCCCCACAAAGGGAACCGAGTCGATGACGTACACCCGCGATTGCTTATCGCCGTGCATCGTAGAGCTAAAGGCCAGGCTCTGTCCATCGGGCGACCACACCGGCAGGCTGTCTTCCAGGTGGCGGCTGATCTCTTTTAACCCCGCGCCGCTGCTCTGCACGATGAACAGGTTCATATGGTCCGGGCGCTCGCCGTTGACTGCCAGCCACGCGCCGTCGGGGCTGAGGGCAGGTTGGTGCATCTGCTCCACCACCAATCGGCGGTTGCTGCCATTCACCTGGGCGATATAGACGTCGTAGCCACCCCTCTCCCGATTCCACACCGGGAAGGCAAGCCGCCCAGTGAGCGCGGCAGGCGGACCCGCCGTCGGCCTGGGCGTCACCTGAGCGCCGGGCGTCGTCCCCGGGGTAGCCGCAGGCGTCCCCGGTGTCCCCGTCATCTCCGATGGCGTTGCCGTGGGCCCTGTCCCTTCGCACATCTCCTGTGCTTCCAGGGCCAGGGGTTCCGTTGCGTCCATCTCCAGGGCATCCTCATAGAACGGCGCTGCATCTTCGCAGCGGTCCAGCCGGGCGTAGGTGATGCCCAACAGCGCCAGGGTCTGGAGATCTCGGGCGCCGGCAGCCTGGGCTTGATCCAGCGAGGCTTTGGCCTGATCGTACTGGCCCAGGCGGTAGTAGGCTTTGCCGATGGCCGTGTAGGTCACCGCTTTGGGGCGGATGGCCAGGGCATCCTGGAAAGCCATGATCGCCGTGGTATCGTCCCCGGCCTCGAGCAAAAGCTCGCCCAACTCGTGGCGGCGCAGCCAAAGCTCGGGCTGCAAGCCAGCGGCGATCTGAAGCTCGCCCGCGGCTCGTCCCATGTCGTTGTCGGCCATGTGGTATAGCCAGCCGCGGACGCGATGGGCGTCGGCGGCGTTGATATCCTGCACCAGCGCCAGATCGGCCTCGTCGACCGCCTTCTGCAACTGGTCGTCGGCCATGTAGGCATAGGCCAGAGCCGTGTGAGCCAGGGCATTTCCGCTATCCAGCTCGACGGCTTGTAGGGCCTGTTCCAGGCCCTGCTCCACGTCCCCTGAATCGACATAGGCCCAGGCCAGGGCCGCTGCCGCGGCAGCGCTGGTCGGGTCCAGCTCGGTCGCTTTTTGGGCATGGGGCAAGGCCTTCGCCGGTTCATAGTCCCAGATCAACGCCCAGGCCCACTCGGTATAGGGCCGGGCATCCTTGGGGTTCTCCCGGGTCAGGTCCTGGAAAAGTTCAATGGCCGGCTCGAATTGGCTGCGGCGCGCGAGCTGGCCTGCTTCTTCGAGCTTTTGCTCCAAATCGGCAGAGGCGGCGGGGGTACCGCCCGTTTCTGGAGTTTCGGCCGCTGCGGTTTCTGAAGAGCGAGGGACCACCACGATCTGCGGGGTTTGGGTGGGCGGAGTGGTGGGCGCGGCGGGGCCAAAGACATCGGGGGCCAGCCAGTAGATGGCCGCCACGATCAGGGCGGCGACGAGCAAGATGCCCGCTATGCCGAGGGCAATCATCACGCCTCGCCCATGTGGGCCCTCGTCCCTCTGGGATTCGGAGGGCGGTGGCACCACGAGCGGTTGGGGCTGGGTCACCGTCGGCAAAGCCGCCACCGGCAGGGTCCCAATCAACGTGTCCTCCGAATCGCGGCCCGGCACGCGATACCGCAATTCGGTGTCGCCTATCTGGATTCGATCGTCGTGCTCCAGGGTGTGGGCGCCCGTCAGAAACACATCGTTGACCCAGGTCCCATTGGCGCTTTCGAGGTCGGTGAGGACAAGGGTGGTTCCCTGGCGTTTGATGCGGGCATGGTGGCGCGAGACCTTGGGATCGGCCAGGGTCAGATCGTTGTCCTCTGCTCGCCCAATGCAAAGGCCGACCTTGAGCTCGATTTCCTGGGGTGCGCCGTCGGCCGCCTGCACGATCAGG
Organism: uncultured Anaerolineaceae bacterium; assembly: GCA_964575225.1. Lineage (GTDB taxonomy): Bacteria > Chloroflexota > Anaerolineae > JAAYZQ01 > JAAYZQ01 > CAZNQW01. The sequence continues at coordinate 29,900 of CAZNQW010000012.1, forward strand.
CGCGGGAAAACCAAACCGTGAACCAGCGTGGCATCCTCTGTCATCAGCCGCTCCTTGGCCCAAAAGAATCATCTCCAATTATATCATGGAAGTAGGGGCCCGGCAAATCGGTTTCCGCTCGCCCTGAGCTGGGGGCCACTGTGCAAACGGAGCGATGTATTTGGGCGCGGCATGCCGCGCCCCTACGCCCCTACAACGGATTCTGCCGACATGGGCGGCTCGCTATCGTGCCAGCGGGCATTCCTGGGGGCGTCCTACTCGCCGGCGACAGACGCGGGCGGTTCGGCGATCACCAGCAATCGGTGGGTCGCCAGGCCCACCGGCGTGCAGGTCACCAGCGTCAGGCGTTCTTGCTCCGTGGGGCCGATATATTTGAGGTTATCGGCCCGCTGCTGGGCCGAGGCAAAGGTCTCGGGCACGACCACGATCTCGATCACCGTGTAGGGGTAGGCCGTGTCGCCCACGTACACGACCACCTCATCGCCCACCTGGACCCTGTCCAGGTGGAGGAACACCCCACCCAGAATATCGCGGTGGCCATTGATGACGGTGTTTCCCCCCTGGCCCGGATAGGCCGACGTGTTGTGAAAGGCTCCCGCGTCGGCCACGTCGTCCCAAATGAGTGTGGTGGTGCCGCCGCGGCGGAGGGTCCGGGTGCCGACCGCCTGCACAGGAATGTCCAGAGAAATGGTCGGGATCATCAATCGGCTGGGCGCCGACTGGGCGGGCACTCGAAGGGAGGCCGTGGGGTCAAGGGGCTGGGCCGTGGCGTGCTCGGCCGCGACGGTCTGCCCGGGGGCCGGCGAGGGGGTGGTCTGGGCTGGCAGCGTAAAGGTGGGCACCAATGTAGCAGCCGGAGCCGCAGGGGCGCCCGGCATGGCGGCGGCGATGCCCGATCGCAACTGGAAGCGATAGACAAGGGCATATCCGCTGAACAGCAGCGCCAGCAGAATGGCGCCGCCCAGCCCCAGTACGATCAGCTCGGTCACGGTGGGGGGGCGGCGGGCAGGCGTCGATTGGGGACGGTTCGGGCGCGCACTGCGGCGGAGCGGCTGCAAGTCGGGGGCCTGCACCCCGGTTCGGCCTGCGGGGGCAGGTGGATCGCCACTCGGCGGCGGGACAAAAAGGGTGAGCCGGGAGCAGCGATGATAGGTGGGCGTCAGACACCTTTGGGCTTGGTGGGCCAGGGGGATGTTTTGGGGCGGCTGCCGCACCGTGCAGCGATGCCCAGGGTGTGGCTCCAGGGCGCCCTGGAGCTGCTCATCGTCTGCTTCGAAATAGGGGCAGATCTCGACCATTACACCTCCCCCGCATCCTCTTTGGGTGCTGCGTCCCACCGCTTCAGATGCACCAGCAATACCGAAATGTCCGCCGGATTCACGCCGGGCAACCGGCTGGCCTGGCCGATCGTCGCCGGACGAGTGTGGGCCAGTTTCTCCTGGGCCTCGGCCCGCAGCCCCGCCAGCGCGGCATAGTCCAAACCGGCGGGGATGCGCCGATCCTCCAACCGGCGAAAGCGTTCGACCTCCAACCGTTGCTTTTCGATGTAGCCGGCATATTTGGCCTCGACCTCTACCTGGGCGGCGGCCTCGTCCGATAGCACTGCCGGCGGCGGGGCCACCTGGCCCACCAGGTGGTAGGTCACCTCGGGCCGGCGCAGAAACTGCAAGGCGTTCACGCCATCCTCCAGCGGCGCCAATCCCTCTTGGGCCAGCCGATCGTTCAGGCCGTTGTCGCCGGGGCGAAGCCAGGCGCCGCCCAGGCGCTCGATCTCTGCCTCTACCTCTCGCCGTTTGGCCTCCATGGCTTCGTATCGTTTCCGCGGTAGCAGGCCAATCTCATAGCCGATCTGCGACAGCCTCAGGTCGGCGTTGTCTTGGCGCAGCAGCAAACGGTATTCGGCGCGACTGGTCAACATGCGATAGGGCTCGTCGATGGTTTTGGTCACCAGATCATCGATCAATACGCCGATGTAGGCCTGGTCGCGCCGGAAAATGACGACAGGACGTCCCTGGACCTTGCGCGCGGCATTGATGCCTGCCACCAACCCCTGCGCTGCCGCCTCTTCGTAGCCGCTGGTGCCGTTAATCTGCCCCGCGTGAAAGAGCCCTTCGATGCGCTTGGTCTCCAGGTCCGCGCTCACCTCCTGGCAGGGCACGCTGTCGTATTCGATGGCATAGCCGGGCCGCATGATCTCTGCCCGGCGGAGGGCCGGGATGGAACGCAGCATGGCCCCCTGGACCTCCTCGGGCAGTCCGGTAAAGAGGCCCTGGACATAGACCTCACCCGTGTGCCAGCCTTCCGGCTCCAGGAACAACTGGTGCCGTTCCTTTTCGGGAAAGCGCACCACTTTTTCCTCAAAGCTGGGGCAGTAGCGGGGACCCGGCGCGTCGTGGATGCCGGGGGCAATGGGCGAGCGGTGCAGGTTCTGACGCACGATCTGCAACGTCTCTGCGGTGGTATAGACCGAATAGCACGGCAACTGGGGTCGCCACTGCGTGACCGGTCTCGGGTGGTAGGCTGGGTTGGGGGCCGTTTCCAGAAAGGGGGGAATTCCCTGGTCGGCATGGTACGGCGAAAAGAATAGGGGTGTATCGCTGCCGGGCTGAACGGTGGTCAGCGCGAGATCGATGCTCCGTGCATCCACGCGGGGCGGCGTGTTGGTCTGGAGGCGCACCAGGGGAAAACCCAGTTCGCGCAGGCTTGCCGATAGTCCGTCGGCCGGGGGTTCTCCGGCTCGCCCGCCGGGCCAGCGCCTCTCGCCAGAGAGCATCCGCCCCGCCAGAAAGGTGCCGGTGGTGAGGATCGCGGTGCGCCCCTCGTACTCGCGCCCGGCGTCGGTCCTCACCCCGCGAACCCGGTCGCCCTCGACCCACAGCCCTTCGACGCGCGCCTGCTTCAGGTGCAGGTTGGGTGTGGTCTCGAGCACGTGCTTCATATAGAGGGAGTATCGTCGCTTGTCGGCCTGGGCCCGCAGAGCCTGGACCGCCGGGCCCCGGCTCTGGTTCAGCAGCCGAATCTGGATAAAGGTGCGGTCGATGGCCTGTCCCATCTGGCCGCCCAGGGCGTCGATCTCGCGCACCAGGTGGGCCTTGCCGGGGCCGCCCACACTGGGGTTGCACGGCATCTGGGCCACCAGATCCAGGTTGATGGTCAGCAGGAGCGTCTGCGCGCCCATGCGAGCCGCCGCCAGGGCGGCTTCGCAGCCGGCGTGTCCTGCCCCCACCACGATCACATCGTAGGTCACGTGTCTTCTTCTCCCAACGTCCGCGCTCGTCTAATCCGGAATTATACCAGCGAACTGGGGGGAAAGCAATCGCCAGAAGACGTGCCGCCAGGGTTGGGTGTCCTTCAAAAATAAGATCTTCGAGTTTCCAAAACGTCGGTGGTCTTGCGCATACCCGACTTGCTCAGCGCGTCGCCCTCGGGGCGCGCAACCCCGCCCCGCCCCAGATACACAACCCCCTTGCACGGCTTGCATTGTCCCTTGACATGTCTGAAAAGACATGGACCCCCGCTTGGAGACTGTTGCGATACTCGCGCGATGCGCGCGAATGTGG
>CAZNQW010000013.1:0-32669 GCA_964575225.1 uncultured Anaerolineaceae bacterium
GTTCCTGAAATGCGCCCATCGCAAGGTTCAACCGCAGGGAATTTGTGGAAAAGGATTGGGATCATGAGTCGAAGAATAGCGAGTTTGTTGATCGCTGTGAGTCTGGTAGTGTTGGTGGTTCCCTGGTTCGGAGATACGACTCGGGCGCAGGCAGCCGAGGGGGTGGTCGAAATGCGTGGCTTTTCCGTGGCCGCGGGCGTCAATGGAGAGCCCTGGGCGATCTGGTCGGCCGACGACGGAACCGATAGCGACCTGTATTACAGCCGGTGGAGCGGCGATCAATGGCTGCCCGCCCGTTCCCTTTTCGCTGATGCAGCCACCTGGGATAGCTATCCCAGTTTGGCCGTGGCTGCCGATGGCACGCCCTGGGTGGCCTGGACGTCGGCCGACGAGACGCAGGGGCGCCTTTACGTCAGCCGCTGGGTCGGGTCGCGTTGGTCGACTCCCGTCGAGGTCCCCACGGGCGCCGGCTCCCGACCTCAACAGGCGGCCCTGGCTGCGGCGCCCGATGGAGGGTTCTGGCTGGCCTGGGTGGGCTTTGACGGCAACGATACGGAAATCTATGCCGGTCGCTGGGATGGCCTGGCCTGGTCGGCGCCGGAAAGGGTCGGCGCCGACGATGTCGACCCCCTGGCCTACGATACCCACCCTCGGCTGGCGGTGGGTGAAGACGGTGTGGCCTGGCTGGTGTGGGTCAGTTCAGCGGGCTTGTACGACGATGTGGTAATGGCCAGCCATTGGGATGGTCAAGGCTGGTCTCCCGAAATGGCGGTGAGCGCTCCCGACAATACCCCCGATGTTTGGCCCTCCCTGGCCCTGGATGCCCAGGGCCAACCCTGGGTGGCCTGGCAGGATGCCATCGGACAGGGCGCCGATACCTATCGGCGGATTTATGTGTCGCGCTGGCAAGGGGCCCGAGGCGCCTGGTCCCGCGAGGAATTGGCCTCTTCACCGTCCCTGACGGCCATTGATGAAGAGAACCCCCACCTTAGCTTTGACGCGAAGGGCGCTCCTCACCTGGTGTGGGCAGTGTCGGGCGCGGTCTCGGGCGTGGCCTATGCGGCTTGGGATGGAGCAGCCTGGACGCAACCGGCGTGGGCTGCTGAGAACGTGGCCGCCCAGACGCCTGTGTTGCTGCCCAATGGCGTCCCCTGGCTCTTTTGGGAGGAGGGCGCCTCGCTGAATCAGGTGCCCATGGCCGCGCGGCGCATGAATCAGGCGCTGTCCCCCCTGCCGCAGAACCTGGCCCTGGCCGATGTGACGCCGGCGGCCGTGGTGATCCCCTACCGGGCCGGCGCCTGGGGCGATAGCATCACTTTGGGCGCCTACGACGATCCGATGGATTCGGGCATCCCGGTGGGGCCCTATCCCGACCGCCTGGATGAAAAGATGGACACCCGCGTTGCCCCTTCGGAGGTGTTTAACAAGGGAATCTCGGGCGAGTTGACGGTGGAGCTAACGAAGCGAATTGGAAACGAAGTCGCAGCCCTGCAACCGCAGTTCGTGCTGGTCATGGAGGGGACGAATGACGTCAGTCACCTAAAAACCCCCAATCATGTAATTACTAATCTGAAGCTCATTATCGATATTGTAAAAAAACACGTGGGCCTGGACGGCGTCCATCTCTGGTTTGCCACCATTATCCCTAGGATAGATGACCTTAACGGCGATACGAGGGTGCTGAACGAGTATATCCGTGGTATGGCAATCGACAAGCGTGTGCCCCTGGCCGATCAGTGGGATGCCTACTATGCCGCGCCCAACTGGCGGCTGCTGATGCGCGATTCCAAGCACCCCAACCAGGAGGGCATGCAGCTTTTGGCCGATACCTTTTTCACCCGCCTACTGGAACAGCACGGCGGCTTGTACGAGGAGACTGTACCGCCCGTCACCTGGGTCGAACCCCTGCCTGCCCAGAGCCTGTGCGGCGACGTGGAGGTCCACTGGAACGGGACCGATAACCTGAGTTATGTAACGAGCTACGACGTCCAATGGCAATTGAACGGTGGCCTCTGGACCGATTGGTTCGTGGCGACCCAAGCGCAGAGTGGGATCTATGAGAGCGACGCCTTTGGCTCGACCGTGGCCTTTCGGGTGCGGGGACGGGACGTCGTCGGCAATCAGAGCGATTGGAGCGCGGCAGTGTCGACCCAGATTTGGGACGATGGACCGCCCCAGGATGTGCAGGTGGTGGGCCTGCCTACGGCGCAAAAGCCGCCCTTCCTTGTGCGATGGTCGGCGACGGATCTTTGCAGTGCGGTGACGGCCTATGACGTGCAATGGCGCGTGGGCCTGGATGGGGTGTGGCAGAATTGGCTGGCGTCCACAGCCAGTACCAGCGCCACGTTCGATCCGGCGTCGCCCGAGTATGGCAAAGCCTACTACTTTCGAGTGCGGGCGCGCGACGAGGCCGGAAACTGGAGCGATTGGTCGCCGGTGGCCTATACCTACCTGGCCCGCTACATGGTGGATGGGGGCGTGTACAACGTCCGGCACCAGCCCGTCCTAAAGTCCATGGTGCAGATGCCCGGTTCGTTGGCCGTGATCCATCAATCCAGCCGCTACGCAGCCTATGTGGCCGATGGCGGCAACTATGACTTGTCGGTCAGCCATGCCAACTATGGCGCCTGGCCGGCCATGCGTGGCATCACGGTGACGGCCGACATCGAGGGCCTAGATCTGATCCTTCCCCCTGCCGACAATGTGGTCAAAGATGGTGGGTTCGAGACGGGCATCTGGGGGCAGTGGCAGGTCACGGGCACGGTGACGCCGACGTTTAGCACCGACGCCCGCTCGGGCGACTGGGCGGCCTTGCTCGGCGGCGCGGTCCCGCTCGGCGTCACCGCGGGGGCTCAATCAAAGCTGAGCCAGACCCTCTCGATCCCGGCTGGCTTGACCGATCCGACGTTGTCGTTCATGGTGCGGTTGGACGATGAAGCCGATGGCAGCGGCACGCTTCGGGCCGAGCTGGAGGGGACGACGACAGTCGTCACTGTCACCGTGCCAGCAGGTGGTTGGGTGCACGTCTGGCTGCCCATCGAGGAGGATCTTGGGGGCCAGAGTGTGACCGTGACCTTTTCGGCGATGGATACGCCGCCGCTGCGCCTGGATGAGGTGAGTGTGGGATCGGCCCTGAAGGGCGGTTTTTGGGTGTATTTGCCGGCGGTTATGCGGATGGTCGTGCCATGAGCTTGGGCGCTTGGTTTGCCCGCCTGCCGCGAGGCTTGGCTCGCGGGCTCTATCCGGTCCTGCGCTATACCAACCTGATGCGAGCCATCGAGATGCGCCATCTGGCGCCCTGGGTTCGAGACGTGCGAGGCTGGCATGTGCTCGATGTGGGTTGTGGCTACGGGTTTTACTCGTTGGATTTTGCCCGGCGGGGCGCCAAGTTGGTCGGCTGCGATCTGTCGCTGTCGGCCCTTGGGGCCTCGCTGCTGACGAGCCAAGGGTTGGGTCTCGACGGTCACGCGGCCTACCTGCGGGCCAACGGCTCGACCCTGCCCTTTGACGACGAGGCCTTTGATCTGATCTTTTGCAATTGCGTGCTCGAACATGTGCAGGAGGACCGGGAGGCGCTTGGGGAGATGCGCCGCACTCTGCGGCCCGGTGGCTTGCTCTATCTCACTGTCGATAGCGCCGACAAGCGGTTGGTGTTGGGCTTTCTAGAGCGGCTGCCTCCGAAGGCAAAGCGGCTCCTGCTCCGCCGCGAGGTGACTCAGGCGCCCACTGTGGCGCAAGGCTTGGATGACTATCTGGCGGGTATCTATGCCGTGCGGCGCCGCTACCACCGCGAGCCGTTGCAGGATACCCTGCAAGAGCTGGGCTTTGACGTGCTGGACAGCCGGGCCTATATCTCCCTCTTGGGTGCGGCGCACTATGAGGCCTTTCGCCTGGCGCGCCGCGTCGATCCCCGGCATGGTCTGGGCCGGCTGGCTCACATGGTCACGTCCCTTCTTCTCTATCCTTGGGTTGTGCTGACCGACGCCTTGCAGCGCCAGGAGGGATATGGGCTGATGTTCATGCTGCGGAAAGGATCCGATCGGTGACCGCAAAGGAATCTGGACTTCAGGACACCGATCCAGGGCGCGCCTACGAGACGGCAACCCTGGGCGGTGGCCTGCGACGCAATATGCAGCGCTATCGGGTTCGGATCAGCGGCGCTCCTTCGTGGGGTCGGTTCCTGTGGCAGGGCGCGGTGCTAACCCTCCTGGGCGGGGTTCCCACGGTCCTGGGCTCTGTTCTCCGGGCCCGGGCCTACCGCACAGTGGTGGGTCGTGTGGGCTCGGGCTGCTTTATCGAAAAGGACGTCCACTGGCAGGTGCCGCGCCGTGTCTTTTTGGGGAACCGGGTGATGGTGGGGGCGGGCTGCTTTGTGGATGCCAACTCGCTCGAAGGCCGCATCGAGCTGGCCGATGACGTCTGGCTGTCGCGGGGCTGCTACCTGGTAACTGGGCCGGGTATGGAGATCGCCCTTGGTCCCCAGACCTATGTGGGCCACCGCTGCTTGTTCTATGGCCATGGGGGCATCCGCGTCGGGCGAGATGTCCTGATGGCCAATGACGTGCAACTCATCTGTGGCAATCACACCTTTACACGGCGCGATCTGCCCATTCGCGCCCAGCCCACCCAAGAGCGACCCATTGTCATCGAGGACGATGTCTGGCTGGGGGCATCGTCGATCGTGTTGGGGGGCGTCACCATTGGTCGTGGCTCGGTGGTGGGTGCCGGGGCGGTGGTTACTCGCAGCCTGCCGCCCTATAGTGTGGCCCGGGGGGTTCCCGCCCAGGTGGTGGGCTCCCGGGGCGAACCGGCGTTTGAGGAGATAGCATGATCGGGCGCATCCAAAAGACCATGACTCACCCCGCGATCAAGGCCGCATACCTGTTGGTGTTGGTGGCAGCTGCGGCTTTTTACCTGATGCGCTGGGGCGACCGCCTGCCCGAGCTTTTGGAGCAGGTGCGCCCTTGGTGGGTGGGACTCGCTTTTGGGCTGTCCTGCCTTTCAGGCCTGCTGTACAGCTATATTCAATATTTCATCTATCGCCAACTTGGGGCGCGGCCCTCCTATGGAACGGTCTTTCGCATCGTAACTGTGTCTCAGTTGGGCAAATACCTGCCGGGCAAGGTTTTATTCTTTGGTAATTTCTATCTGTTCTCCCGAGAGGCCGGGATTCCGAATGTTCAGATCGGCGCCAGTTTCCTCATTTCCATGGCCCTTTGGATCCTGACGGCGAGCCTGTGCGGCTTGCCCGTGCTCAGCCTCCTCGATCCGACCTTTCGCTACCTGATCCTGATCCTGCCCTTGTTGCTGGCCCTGTGTATTCACCCGCGGGTCTTGGGTTGGCTTTTCCGCGGGATCGAAAAGACACTGGGGCGCTTTCGGGCCGGAGGACAGGCGTCTGCCGGCATGGACATGGAACTGACTGCCTTGGGGGTTGGTTTCTATCTGAAGGTGGCCTTCCTGTACCTGGCGACTTGGGGACTGGCGGGGCTGGGCGCCCTGGCTTGCCTGGCGGCCTTGACGGCGGTCGATCTTGGCGTGTTTCCCCTCTCGCTGGCCTCCATCTCGCTGGGCACTGTGGCGGGTTTTGTGGCTCTTTTTGCCCCCGTGGGGTTGGGCGTGCGGGAAGGGATCGGGGCGCTCATTCTGGCGCCGGTGGTGGGCGCCGATACTGCGTTGTTGAGCATGCTCCTGTTGCGAGGGGTGACGGTGGCGGTCGATCTGATCCTGGCCCTGCTTGCCATCGTGCCGGTGCGCCGTTCTTTGCGGTCTTTGGGCGATTGAGCGGAGGTTTGGCGACGGGTGATCGTGGGTTGTTCGGAGTTGAATGCCCTTTGACCATGGCCCTGTTCTATGTTATAATAGATTGGCTTGTGGGAGAAGGGTGCATGGCCTGCAGGGCAGTTTCTGCGGGACGTGCACATTTGTATGAGGAGTGGGTTCCATGACCAAGAAAACGCTTCTTGGCTTTTTGCTGGTCGCCTTGGTTCTGTTGATCGGCGCGACAGTGGGAAGCCAAGCCCAAGACGAATCTTCCAACACCCCTACCCCCCCGATAGAGACCGAGACCGGGGCCGGGGCCGTGCGAGAGGTCGAGATCTCTCCGGATGCCATCGGCATCACCAAGACCGCCGATCCTGCGGTGGTGGAACCAGGGACCGATCCCTGGATCACCTACGTGGCGACCTTTACCAGTAGCCTGGCTTCACCCATCACCCTCGATACCATCACCGATCAACTGCCGGCGGGGTTCGAGTTCTGGGGGATGAAGGTGGATAGCGATGTGGTCCAAAACCCTGCCGAGGTTCAAGGCCTTTTGACCTGGAGCGGGCCTTTTGAGGTGCCGGCGGGCGGCTCGCTGCGGCTGAGCTACCTTGTCTGGGCCGATGTCGGGCCGGGGACCTATACCAACCAGGTTCAGGGCGTTAGCGGGGCGGTCACCATCGGGCCGGCGTCGGCCGACGTCCTGTTCCCGGGGGTTTCCCTTTCTCTGAGCAAAACGGCCTCGCCCTCCAGCCTCGTGACCGGCGGTACGGTGACCTATGACGTGACCATCTCCAACGAGAGCGCCGGGGAGGAAGGGGTAGCCGTGATCACGGACACCCTGCCGGCCGGTTATCGCTTTGTGGCGATGGACCCAGCCAGCGGCATTTCCCAGTCGCCTAGCGGTGTGGAGGGAACCATCGCCTGGACGGGCCCCTTTACCGTGGCGGGTAGCGGGGAGCTGCACCTGATCTATCAGGTCCGCACCGTGGGCGTGGGCCAGGCCACCAACCAGGTCACCGGGCTGGATGCCATGGGATTGACCCTCGATCCGGCGCAAGCCACCGTCACCACCCGGGTTGCGCGGGCTTATCTGCCGAATATTGTGCGGAATTATCCCGAGATTCTCCCTCCCTCCAGCTTTTTGGAGGAGGACTTTACCGAGGGAGTGCCCGACGAGTGGACGCCCTTCCTGAATTGGCCTGAACTCTCGGCTTCCGATTGGTTCTGGAAAGGGGATGGCACGTCTTGGGGGCGCTTGGACTATAACGCCGGCGAGGCGTTGGATGTGTGGGCCTTGAACATGTACCTGGGTCAGGGCGCCCAGGAATGGACCGATTACAAGATCGAAGCCACCATTCGCTCGGGGAAGGAATACCGGCACCCCCTTGCCGGCATTTGGTTCCGGGGCACCTACGAGGAGCGGACGGACGATCAGGGCGGGATCGTCGGTGGCTACATGTTCGTCTTCCGGCCCGATAGCGACTATGTCTATCTGGGGTACCTCGATCCGGCCACACGCAAGCTGGAATCGCCCCAGTGGGTGGACAGTACCTGGTTCGAGAACGATACCAACCTCTGGTACGAGGTGACCATCCAGGTCAAGGGCAACTGGATCCGGATTTGGGTGGGCGATAAAGTGGTCCTGGATTGGGTAGATCCCCAGTCTCGATGGACAAAAGGGACCGTCGGCTTTACCGTGTACCGCGGCTCCGGTGGATTTGACTCTATCAAGGTTTCGCCGCTGGATGAGTAACCCTTGCCTCTTGCTGGCGCTCGCGCCAGTGGATGTGCGGGCAGGCGCGAAGAATAAATTTGGGAGGAAATGTACGAGTGGAGAAAAAGATACAAGCGAGTATGCCAAGAACTAGCCTTTCGATGGCCATCATGGTGGTTTTGCTGTTGGGACTCACAGCCGCCATTGCCATGGCTCAGGCGCCTCAGGGGATCGAACCCGACGCGCCTGCCCTGCTGCCAGCGATACAGGTGGCAAAAGTGGCCGAGGCCACCGAGGTCAAGCCAGGCGATGGGGTCGTGTACCAGGTCGTCTTTACCAACGCGGCCGCGAGCGACATCGTTCTGGAGGTCATCACCGACACGCTGCCCATGCCGTTCGAGTACATCGTCCTTTTGGCGGGCAGCGACTCAACGCTGACGGAACCACAGGATAAAGTCGAGCCGGAAATCGTCTGGACCGGCCCCTATACTGTGCCGGCGATGGACACCTTTACAATGCGCTACATGGTCCGAGTGCCCGACACCACACCGGCCATGACCACGCCCTATACCAACACCGTGGAGGCAACGTACAGCGGCGCTTTGATGACGGCCTCGGCTGAGGCCGGTGTGACGGTCGTCAGCCCCAATGTGCAGGTGACCAAGACCGCAGCCGTGGATCGGGTTCTGGTCGGCGAGGTGCTCACCTACACCATTCTGCTGGAAAACACGGGCAACGGCGGCGCCATCGTCGACGAGGTGAATGATACCTTGCCCACCGGCCTGGTCTTTCGGGGAATGCTGCCCACGGGCACCATTACCGATGACCCCATCGGCACCACAGGGCCCATCACTTGGACAGGGCCCTTTGCCCTGGCTGCTGGCGACGCCATTTCGCTGTCCTACACGGTTGACGTCGCATCCCCTTCGGGCTCCACTCTTGTCAACAGTGTGGTAGCGGTCGTCGATGGTGTGGCCACCCAGGCCGCCAGCGCCACTGTCCAACTCGGAAGCCGCAAAGTATTCCTTCCGATCCTGGCGAGGTATTGGACCCCGCCCAAGTTCGTGGTCGCCAAGGAGGCATCAGCCGCCGAAGTGGTCAAGCTGGACCCGGTGATCTATACGGTGACCTTTACCAACATCGGCAGCCTCCCGGCGACGCTGGACGAGATCCAGGATACGCTGCCGACTGGGTTTGTGTTCCAAAGCATGGAAGCCGGCAGTGATGTGGCCGCCGCCCCGATGGGGACAACGGGCACCATCGTCTGGAAGGGACCCTTTGAGGTCGAATCTAAGGGAAGCCTGACCCTGGTCTACAAGGTCAAAGCGGCCGACGCCGTCGGCCTGTTCACCAACAGTGTGACGGGTACCACCCTGGTGGGTGAGCCGCCCGACGAGCCGGCAACGGCCACGGTCAAAGTTAAGGATCCGATCCTGCTTTGGGAGGACTTTGAGACGGGCACCGACGGCTGGGAGCCCTTCCTGAACTACTGGCGGTTGAATCCGGATCAGTGGTATCTCAAGGCGGGCGCCGGCTGGCAAGGTTCCACCGGTCTGAATCATAACCTCGTCCGCGGCGTGACCGATCCGCGGGGCATCGAGCGCGGCGCTCACGATGCCCTGTACATGTACCAGGGTGCGGGTTCTGATGATTGGGTCAATTATCGGGTGGAAGCCCGTGTGATCCTGAGGGAGGGTCTTTCAGGCGAGCAGATGGGCCTGTGGTTCCGGGGCAAGTACACCGAGCCCGAAGATCCCACAATCGACGGCAAGTACGTCCAGGGCTACTATCTCGTCTTCCGCCCTCGGACCGTCGACAGTATTGTGCTAAGCCGCATCAAGGATAGTGGCTCTACGGCCTACCACTTTAGCGACCCGGATGTCATCGCCCTGGGGACGCGCCCGATGGCGCGCAATACCTGGTACCTGATGGCGGTCGAGGTTCGGGGCAGCAACATCAAGGTCTTTATCGATGGCGACCTGGTGATCGACCACACCGATTCGACCTGGGGCCAGGGCACCGTGGGCTTTTTCTGCTACAAAATCCTGGATGCCACGTGGGACAATGTCCTGGTGCTGCCCCTGGACTGATGATCCAGGGACGGATGGAGAGACGGTGGCTCTGACCTCGCCGGACAAAGCAACCGATCGGGCGACACAGACGAGCCGGGCAGGGTCCCCAGGGGCCCTGCTCGGTTTGCTTGTCGTGTTGTTCCTGGGCGCAGCTCTCCGGCTGCGCTATCTGCTGGGAGCCAGCCCGTTCGTGGACGAGTACAGCACGGTCATGGCCGTGCGGGGCGTCCTGAACGGGGGTATCCCCCTGTTGCCCACGGGCTTTTTTTATGGGCACGATGTGTTGTTTACCTATGCGGCAACCCTCGCCGCGTGGCTGGGCGGCGATGACCTGATGGCCATCCGCGCGATGAGTGTGGCGGCCTCGCTGGGTACCATCGCGTTGGCCTATGCCATCGGTCGGCGGCTTTTTTCACAGGCGGCGGGCCTTCTGACGGCTGCCTTGGCAGCCCTATCGCCCGAAGGGGTGCTGTGGGGGGCGCGGGCGCGAGCCTATGCCCTGGAGCAGTTCCTGGCGCTTGCCGCGTTTTGGATGTTTTATCGGGGGATCGAGCAGGATCGGCCTGGCTGGCGACGCCTGGGCCTTCTGTTGTTGGTGGCTGCCGTGTACGTCCACCCTGAATCGGCTATGCTGCTGCCCGGCCTGGCGCTGGCGGTGCTGGTGCTGCGTGGTGTTCGCTGGTGGCTCCACCTGGATCGGGTGGTTGAGTTCGGGCTGGCGGGTATGGGCGTAGTGGGTCGTTACCTGCTGCAAAAGGTGGTGGCAGGCGGCGAGGTAGGTGGCTTTGAGACCATCGCCGATGCCCGCCCGACCTTTGGCTTTCTGGCCAATCTGGCCGGTGGGCTCGAAACCGTGACCGGGTTTCTGTCCAGCGCGCCTGTGCTGCCGGTGGCCCTTTTGGCCGGGGGGGCGATCCTGGCTGCCATCCTGCGTCCGCGCCGGGAGGGGCGTGTCAATGCCACCTGGTTCTTGTCCCTCACCCTGGCTGCGATTCTGTTGCAGATGGCGCTGGTGGTGGGCGGAACCTGGCAGAGCACCCGCTACCTGATCTTTGCATTGCCGCTCCTGTTTCTGTTGGCGGGCGCGGGCTTGACTGCCCTGATCACTATGCTCGAGCCGCGCCTTCCCCGTTGGGGCCTGGCTGCTGTGGGGATAGGGGTTGGGCTCTTGACCCTGTTTCCGTCGGTGAGTCCTGTACTTCGTGCGGCCAATACCGCCGAGATCGCCATGGATGGCGCCCTGGACTATGTGGCGGCAGAGGGCCAGCCGGGTGATCTCCTGGCGACCTCTGCGCCGGCCGCGGCCTGGGTCCACCTGGGGCAGGTGGAGTTTTTTACCCTGGGCGAAACCTATGAGGAATTCGTCTGGCAAAAGGACGGTCGGTGGTACGACAAGTGGGTGGGCGCTCCCCTCGTTCGGACTGCTGAAGAGCTGACGTCGGTCCTGGATGAAGCCGAGGCGGCCGGCGCGACCCTGTGGTTTGTCACTGACGAGTCGCGATTGCTCCAGCGCTACGACGCCGAGTTCGTCCAGGTGGTGTGGGCGCGGATGGCATTGGTCCACGCGGGGGGGCGCGCCCTGGTGTTTCGCTCGCGCCCGGCAACGGCTTTTGCCGTGGTCGTCGACAGCCCTCGCCGAGAAACCTTTGGCGGATGGCTTTCGCTGGCCGGTCACGCCCTTGGATCGACCGAGCAGGCGGGCGCCCCGCCGAGCGGCGCGCTGGTGGTCCAGCCGGGGCAGCCGCTGCCCCTGCGGCTAACCTGGCAGATCCAGACTCCCCCTGCCGATACCTACACCCTTTTTGTCCACCTGATGGATGACGCGGGAGAACGGTGGGGGCAGGTGGACGGGCTGCCTCTCGGCGGATTGTACCCCATGCATCTTTGGCAGCCCGGCATTCGCTACCCCGATGAGTGGCGGTTGGATCTGCCGTCGGATCTGCCGCCGGGGCGCTATCGGTTGGAGCTGGGTTTGTACGATCTGGGGACCGGCGACCGCTTGCTCCTGACCGACGGGCCGGGCAAGCTGCCGGGCGACGTGCTGATTGTCGATTATGTGACCGTCCCCGGTGGGGGAGAACCCAAATCGCCCGAGTCGATCCTGGAGGCCGAGTTCGGGGGAGCCATCCGCCTACTGGGGGTTTCGCCCAATATCGCCGGCCGGCCCGTCCACTCAGGGGCGACGGTCGAGGCTACGCTGCACTGGCGGGTCGAGGCGCCCACGGATCAGGCTTATACACTGTTTGCCCACGTGGTGGGGCCCGATGGGCTCCCGCTGGCCCAGTTCGATGGGCCGCCCCAGGGTGGGTTCTACCCGACCGCCTTTTGGGACCCCGGCGAGCGTCTGGAGGATCGGGTCGCCCTTGCCCTTCCGGCCGATACCGAACCGGGTGAATATCCGGTCGTAGCCGGCTTTTACCTTTTCGCCACGGGAGAACGGCTACCGGTCACCGGCGCCGACGCCACGACGGCAGGCGACGCCGTCCGTCTGACGACACTGGTGGTAGAACCCTGAGATGACAGGCCTTGATCGCCGCTCCGCATCGGACGTGAAGAATCGAGCCCCGCGGCCTGCCCCCCATCGGTCCCAAGATCGCGGACTGTGGGTGATAGCCGCGCTGATGTTCGTGGCGATCCTGGTCGCCAACGGCAGTTTGGCCCTCTCTCACGACAAGGCGCTCAACGACCGGTTGAATTATTTCCTCACGGCGCGCACTCTGGCTCAAGGGGGCGGCCTGGCAGTGCCGGCCAAGTCGGATCTGCGGGTTCCGGACCTGACCTCCCCGTACGCTGTGGGCGAGCGTCCCCTCTATCCTTTCCTGGCGTCGCTGGCCATTCGTTTGGCGGGCCCCCATGTGCAGGCCACCAATTTCGTGTCGGCGCTGGTGCGAGCCCTGGCCCTTTTCCCCATCTTTGCCCTGGCCCTCTGGCTATTTGGCCGGTGGACGGCCATCGGCACGGCCATCCTTTACGCCCTGAGCCCGCCCTGGACCGGCCTGGGCGCGACGACCATGACCGATACCACCTTTGCCCTGTTCTTTTACCTGGCCCTGATGGCCGCAGTGGCCTATTGGCGCCGGCCCAGCCGGGCGCTGGCTCTGGGGACGGGCCTGGCTTTTGCCCTCACGGTCATGTCGCGCGAGGAAGGCCTGTTGCTGGCGGTGGGCCTGGTGTTGATCTTGCTGTTGCAGCCCCAGTGGGCCTCCTCGGGATCGGGAAGCACGGGTGCCGCGGGCTCCGGAGGACTGCTCGGCTTGGTGCGGCGTGTCCTCGCGCAGGCTCCGTGGCGGGATCTGGCGCTGTTTGCCATCGGTCCTTTGTTGGGCTGGATCGGCCAAAAGGTGTACCTGTATCAGGCCTTTGGCTCCTTTTCTTCGGCGGCGCATCCGCTATTTTTCAACTCCCAGTACGAGTTCCTGTATGCCCTGCGGTTGCAAACCCGCGCCGAGTATTTTGCCTCCATCGGCGGGGTGGAGGGCGCCATTGTGGCGCGGATCTTTACCCACCTCAGCCAGATACAGGCCTTTTTCGCCGATGGCCTCCTCATCGACACCGGGCAGGCGGGGTTGTTTCCCTTGACCTTCCTGATTCCCCTGGGTCTCAGCGTCCGTGAGTTGGCGCGCAAGGTGCTGGCTCGCCAATCGCAGGCCATCCTGATTGGGATCATTGCTCTGGTCGTGCTGGCTCAGGCCCTCGCCTGGCCCACCTTCCTGGGGCGCTGGCGCTATAGTGAGATCCGCCACGTGCAGGTGACGACGCCCTTTTTCATGATGCTGGCTGTGGAGGGGCTGGTCCTTCTTTGGGGCAGGTCCCTGGCCCGCAAGGCCCTCGTCGTGCTGCTGTCGGTCCATTTCCTGCTGTTCGTGCTGTTGAATCAGGTCCTGCTGGTGGACGTGTTGGCTGTGGCGCCGCCCGACAACACCATCGATATTCAGGCCTTGCGCCAGATTGCGCCCGATCTGGACGAGGGCTCGGTGATCATGAGCCGCAAGCCCAATCGGGCCGCCCGCTATACGGGCCAATCGGCGGTGATGATGCCCCTTGCCGGGTTCAAGGACATCATGGTCTATGCCCGAGAACATGGCGTCACTCACCTCCTGGCGGTCCCTCGCGAGCTGGAAACGCGCCCGGGCCTGGTCGAGGGGCTGGCAGCTACCGGCGACCAGATCTGCCTGGTCGTAGACATGGGCCGTGTCCAGATCTATGAAATTGTGGGCTATGGCTTTCTGGAGTCGATTGAGGAAGGCGGACCTCTCGATCAGGATGTGGATCTGGCGGCCCCGGCGCCGCCCCCCGATTGGGGAGCGTTTGTCCGCCGCGTCGATCCTTCCACTGTGGAAAAGGCCTGGCTCACCGTGCAAACGTGGCTGGGAGCGACGCCATGACGGTATCCAGGCGAGGCATAGGCTGGCTCACGGTCGCCCTGCTGGTGGCCATTCTGGGGATGGCCCTTTGGTTTCGCTGGACCTACGTCCGCGGCGTCAGCCTGTACGTGGATGAGTACATCACCCTCCGCGCGGCTTGGCAGATCCTGGAGCGGGGGGTGCCCCTGTTGCCCACCGGCAACTTTTATAGCCACGGGCTCTTGCTGTCCTACGTCGAGGCCGGGGTCGCCGCCCTGGTGGGATTCGATCCCCTGGCGGCGCGCCTGCCCGTGCTCCTCATCAGCGTGTTGACGGTGTTCCTGGTGTGGTGGGTGGGCCGTCGCTGGTTCTCTCAGCCGGTGGGCCTGCTGGCAGCCGGGCTCCTGGCGCTGGCGCCCGAGGCCATCGTCTGGGGCGGGCGGGCGCGCATGTACGCCCCCCTCCAGTTCTTTGTCCTGCTGGCGGTGTTCGCCTATTGGCGGGCCGTGGGCGCCGGGGGCCGCCGGCGCGATTCCCTTTTCTTTGCCCTGTGTTTTCTGTGCGCCCTTTTCCTCCACGCCGAGGCCATGATCCTGTTGCCGGTTCTGGGTCTCGTGGCCCTGGGCATCGACGGGCCTCGCCTCCGGCGGGAGGGCCTCGCTGGGCTGCTGCGGTTCTGGTGGGGAAAGGGGCTGATCCTGGCCTGGGGTGCGGCGGCGTTGGGCGTGCTGGTTGAGCTGTGGTTCCGGCAACTGGGCCCGCCCATGGTCTCGCGCCTGGCCGAAGGCGTCTATGGCCCCAGCGGTCGGGTCTATGTGCAGCCGGCCTGGGACGGGCCGGGCATCTACAAGACGCTGGAACCCTTGCTCACCTCGCCTGGCGTATTGGGGCTGTTGGCGTTGGGGGCCCTGCTGTGGCTATTTGCTTTGTTGGGCAGGCGTCGCGACGGTGTAGCGGGCAGTCCGCGTCACCCCGAATGCGGGCAAGGCAGTGCACCGGGCAGCTCGCGTCACCCCCGCGTATGCGGGGGTCCACATCTTGCCAGAGGAGCCCATCGTCCAGGCGATAACCGTACCCTACCGGAGGGCTGGGCGCCCGTCCTGATCTACCTGGCGGCCCTCGTGGGCCTGACCCTGATCGTGCTGCTCTTTGTCGCCGATTCCAGTTGGAAGAGCCCGCGCTATCTCTTTATGCTGTTGCCCGAGGTGTTCCTGATCCTATCGGCCGGCTTGTGGGTCGCAGCGGATCGCCTCTTCCGTTCCATACGCGGCCAATGGGTGGTTTTCGGTGTGGCGCTGGCGTGGGTCGTGGCGAGTTCCTGGCTTCCGGCGCAGGCCGCGGCGCGGGAAGACGTGGCGGCGTACGATCGCGCTTTCGAGTTCGTCGCTGCCCGATGGCAGGCGGGCGACGCGGTGATGACCTTTGTGCCGCAGGCCGCGGGGTTGTACCTGGGCCAGAGCGATTACGTCAGTGTGCCCACCGACTATCGGGGCTTTGCCTACAAGTCCGATGGACGCTGGTTGGAGGGGTGGGACGGCATTCCCCTGGTGGATTCGGCGGCAGGGGTCCGCGAGGCCCTGGCGGCCCACGACCGGCTGTGGTTCGTGGTCGACGAGCACCGCCTGCACAGCCGCTTTGCGCCGGGGTTTGCCCAGGCCGTGTGGGACGGTATGGAGCTGGTGTGGCGGGATGGGGGTGTGATAGTCTTTGCCTCCGCCGATCCGCCACCCCCGACTGCTCGCATCGACCGGCCGGTGGATCTGGGGACGATCCGGCTGGTGGGATACGCGCTGGAGCGGGCGCCGCAGCCCGGCCAAGATCTGCCCATCGCCCTCTTTTGGTCGGCCGACGAAAACCCAGCGTCCGTCTATTCCGCCTTTGTTCACCTGGTGGACGAGACGGGGAGGGGTTGGGCGCAGAGCGACGGGCCGCCCCTGGGTGCGCTTTATCCCACCACGAGCTGGCGCCCGGGCGAGGTCCTGCGCGATAGGCACACATTGGCCTTGCCATCCGACCTGCCCGACGGCCTGTACCGTCTCGATGCCGGCATGTACGAGGCCGAGACCATGACCCATCTTCTGACGCCCTGGGGGAGCGACCGCGCTGCGCTGGGTTTTTTCCGTATCGGCGCCCCCCCCGGCCTGCCCGCCGACCTGATGGAGGTGGACCGGCTTCTGGAAAGCATCACTTTGCTCGGCTATTCCCTCCAGCCGATGGCAGAGCGACGATGGGCGCTGACCCTGGCCTGGCAGGCCGAATCGCCGGTGACCGAAGACTATTCCGTGTTCGTCCATCTGGTGGACGGAGCGGGCGAAATCGCGGCCCAGCGGGACGCGCCACCGGGCGGTGGTTTCTACCCGACCCGCTACTGGACCCCGGACGAGATGGTGCTGGATCATCATGAACTCGAGTTGCCGCCTGCTGCGCATGGTGGCGTCTACCGGCTTCTGGTGGGGTTGTACCATCCCGAAAGTGGCCGGCGATTGACGGCCGCCGATGGACAAGACCGGCTGGAGTTGCAGACGTGGACCATTCCCTGACGACAGCCCCAACGACGCCCAACGCCCAGCCTCTGTTTCGGCGCCTGAGGTGGGTGGTGCCTGTGCTCTTGTTTGTGGTCAGCTTTGTGGCGCGCAATGTGGATCTCGGCTCCTTTTCCTGGCCCGATGAGATCACCTGGACGGCTCGCTCGGTGGCCTTTTATGCCGGACTGACCCAGGGAGATCTGGAGGCCACCCACCAGGCGGATCACCCGGGCGTCGTCCCCATGTGGGGCTATGGCGGGTTCTTGTCGATCCGCGCCCTCTTGCAGGGGCAGCTCGATGAGCTGTACACCATGACGACCGAGCGTCAACTGCAGGATATTCCGGGCATGTTGGCCACCGAAGCGCTGTGGACGGTGCTGATCACCTCGCTGGCCGTCGTCGGTGTGTATGGGCTGCTAAGTCGCCTGCTGGACAAGCGGGTCAGTTTTGTCGCGGCCCTGATGGTGGCATTGGACCCCCTCTTCCTCACCCAGTCGCGGGTGGTGCACCTGGACGCCATCCTGACCAGTTTTGTGACGCTGTCGGCCTTGTCCCTGGCTGTGTATTTGGTTCATCCCACCCGCAAGCGCTACTTGGTTCTGTCGGCGGCGATGGGCGGGCTGGCGTTGGCCACCAAGTCGCCGGCGCTGATGTTGGCGCCCTTGACGGCCGGGGGGCTGGCTCTGCGCTTGGTCCTGGCTCGAAAGGCGCCCAGTGGGTGGGCCGGTGGGGGCCTGGGCCGGCGGCTGGCCTGGGCGGGCCTGTCGCTGCTGGGTTGGCTGGTCATCGCCTGGGGGGTGTTCCTGGCCATCTGGCCGGCCGCCTGGCTCGATCCTTTGCACCGGACCGGCCTGGTGGTGCTGGGTTCTCGCTGGGGGGTGGTGGCCTCGCACGAGTTCAACTATTTCTTGGGACAGGTGACTGAAACGCCGAGCGCCCTCTTTTACCTCGTCGTCGGCCCGCTGCGGATGACACCCTTGACCCTGATCTTGGTTCCTCTGGCGGCGATCTTGCTGGTGGTGGATCTGGCGCGAGCCTGGCGGCGGGGCATTTCGGCCCGGCTGACGGTCCTGGCGCTGGGTCTGGCGTGGATCTGCGGTTATGTGGTGGCCATGTCGATCTCGGCCAAAAAGGGCGACCGCTATCTGACCCCCATCTTTCCCATGCTCGACATTGTGGCGGCGCTGGCCCTGATGGCGGTTGTCGGTTGGTTGGGACGTCGCTGGCGCCCGCTCGCGGACCGTGGTGGGCAGGCGGCTGCCTCGGTGGGGCTGGTTTTGTTGGTGGCGCTGTTTTGGCTGCCGCTGGCGCCTCACTATGGCGCCTACTTTAACCCGCTGCTAGGGGGCGGCGCTACGGCGACCTGGGCTTTTCCCTTTGGCCAGGGAGAGGGCCTGGACCTGGCCGCCGAGTATCTCAATCAGAAACCCGGCGCCGAGAACCTGCGGGTGGCCAGCTTTTATCCCGAGGACTTTCAGGCCCATTTTGAAGGGCAGGCGGTTTCGCTGCGCCGGGGTTCGTGGAGTCAAAGCTGGCTGTACTGCGATTATGTGGTCTTTTACATCAGTCAGGTGCAGCGGGAACTTCCCGACGCCGACCTCGTGGATCATTTTCGCCGCCTCGAACCCGAGTACGTAGCCCGCATCGGCGGTGTCGATTTTGCCTGGGTTTACAAGACGCCGGTGCTCCTCAGCGGCGCGCCGCCGGCGCTTTCGGGCCCGTCGGAGGCCGTGTTTGGCGACCAGATCGCGCTGCTGGGCTACGACGTCGGCTCGGAAGCGCTGGTGCCCGGTGAGCCGTTCGAGCTGACGCTGCGTTGGCAGACTCTGCGGACCCCCGAGGCGAACTATCAGGTGGCCCTGCGCCTGATGGATCCCAAAGGGGGCCACGTTTGGGACACCGCATGGCGTCCCTTTGACGATTATTACCCCACCCAGTGGTGGACTGTGGGCCGCATCGAGTACGACCGCCAGCGCCTGGCGGTGCCTGCATCGCTGGCATCCGGGCAACCCCTGTGTCTGGACGTGCAGCTTTTGGGCATCGACGATGGGGTTCCTCTGCCTTTGACCGGCGGGGGAGAGGGCACGTGGTATACGATCATCTGCCTGCCGGTGGGCCGCCCATGACGAAAGAGAACAGGAGTCGAGCGACTGTGGTGAAAAGCCCAGAAAGCGGCACGTTGCCGCAAGAAGCGATCGATCCAGCGGGCAACCCGGCTGCTCTTTTGCCGCGCCTAGCCCCCTGGTTGCTGATCGGTGGCGCGGTTCTCTTTCACGCGATCAACAATTGGATCTGGCTGGCGGCCAACGTCACCTGGACAGGCTGGGACAAGGCCCGCCATTTGACCCAGAGCCTGGCCTATGCCGAAATCTTTCGCTCCCTCTCCCTTCAATCGCTTTTTGAGGCCACGGTTTCCGATCCCATACGTCCTCCCCTGTTCGGGGCCTCGGCGTCGATCCTGTATGCCCTCTTTGGGCGGAGCGACGATGTGGCGGTGATGGTCCACATTCTTTACATGGTGGTGGCCCTGGCGGCAACCTACAGCATCGGCAACCGCTGGGGGGGGAGAAGGGTCGGGCTGGTTGCCGTGGCCCTTGTGAGCCTTTTTCCCATGTTCTATGCCATGTCCCGCTATTTTTACATCGAGTTTGCGCTGATGGCTATGGTGGTTTTGGCCGTCAGCCTGGCATTGGCCACCGACGGGTTCCGTCGCAAGGGCCTATCGCTGCTGTTTGGCCTGAGTTTGGGCCTGGGCATGCTGACCAAGCGCACCTTTGGCGTGTTTGTGGCGGGACCGCTGGTGGTGGCTGTGCTCAGCGCCGGCTTGCTGCCGATGCTCTGGGCGCGCTTGAAACAACGTCCCACCGTGCACTGGAAGCAATTGCTGCTGTCCCTGGTCGGCGGGTTTGCCCTATCGGCCCTGTGGTATGGGCCCAACCGCGAGATGGTGCAGACGCTTCGGCTAGGCGATGCGCTGTTTGTCATCTGGTGGGCGTTGGCCGCGCTGACCATCTATTTCGCCACCTTGCCCGCTGCCCCTCTGGCCAATGCATTGGCGGCCGCGTTCCTGGGGACCTCTGTGGCTTCGCTGTGGTACCTCACCCGCGTCGAGTTCGTGGAGCGGGTGGCGCTGTATGGCTATGGCATCGGCGATCCGCGGGGCCGCCAGTTGCAGTTGGATAACCCCGATACCTACCTGTACTATGTGCGCAAGCTGGTCAACGAGCACCTGTCGCTGGTCCTGACCATCCTGGCGGTGGGGATCCTGCTCCTGGCCCTCGCGGCGTATGTGCGGCGGCAGGGTTCGCTGGCGGGGGCCGTGCGGCGGGTGCGGCCAGAAGGCTGGATGGTGCTGGGCTGGCTGGGTGTTGCCTATGGGCTGCTCACCCTGTCGATCTATCAGGAGACGCGGGCCTTTACACCAGCCCTACCGGCGGTGGCGCTGATTGTGGCGGCGGCGTGGGCCAAGCTCCCCTGGCGGTGGCTTCGGGGAACGCTGCTGGTGGTACTGCCAACCGTGGGGCTGGTCCAGTTCTTTGCTCTCACCTACGAGCCGGTACAACGGGCGCTGCCTGCCCAAACCCTGGACCTGCCGGGCTTGGGACAGACGAGCGGGTGGGCCCAGGGCGTCTATATTCAATTGCCCGACGAAGGCCAGACCGATTCGGGCTATTGGATCCAGGCCGATATTTTGCAGCGGATGGAGGAACAGCGGCGGGAGGTGGGCGCCGACAGGTTCTCCCTGGGCATGCTGGTGAACACCAGTCAGGTGAACGCCGGCTCGTTCATCTACCTGATCTTGACCGAGTATCCCGACCTGCGGGTGGAGAGCCTGATCCAGCAATTTGACTCGGCCTCTCCCTACCGGCGGCTGTTTGGCCACCAGTATGTGGCCCTCACCCGCCGCAACGAGAACATGAATCCGGTCCAGGGCGAGCTGATTGCCCAGATCTTGGACGATCCGCCCTCGCTGTTCAACCGGGCCTTTGAGCTGGAGCACGTCTACGCTCTGCCCGATGGGGAAGAGGTGTTTCTCTACCGGCAGCGCAATCTATCGCCGGTGGATGTGTCGGAAGAATATGCCGGCGCGTTGGTGGGCGCGCTCAACGAGCGGGCGCGGGAAGGGGATGCGATCCTGATGTCCAAGTCTCTCCTGTCGGCAGTTGTGCCGGCACTGACAGGAGAGATGCAGGTATCCGATATCCCCGACTCGGAGGCCGCCCTGGCCGGCCTGGCCCGACAACATCGCCGCCTCTTTGTGGCCCTGGGCGATCCGGTGGCCGAGGAGGGGTGGGCGCGGGATTGGCTGAACCAGAATGCTTTTTGGGCCGGGCACGAGTGGCTTGGAAGCCTGCAGTTGCTCACCTATGGCGCCGCCCCGGGGCTCCCTGCCGCGGCGCCTGATCGCCCCATCGATGGGCGCCTGGGCGAGCAGATCGAGCTTCTGGGCTATCAGGTCGAAGGATCGGCCTGGAAGCCGGGCGATGGGGTTCTCCTGTCGCTGTTTTGGCAGAGGCAGGAGGCGGTCGACGGCGACTATCACGTCTTTGTCCACCTGGTCGATGGCGATGGGCAGTTGGTCGCCCAGAACGATTCAATGCCTGTGGGCGGGATGCGACCGACCAGCCGTTGGGGCGATGGCGAAATCGTGGTCGATCGACGAGGCCTGTTCCTGCCTGGCGAACTCGACCCCGGCGACTATGAACTGTGGGTTGGGATGTACCGGCCGGAAACCGGGGATCGCCTGGCTGTGGAGGCCAGTGATGGTCGGGCGCTGGGCGATCGCGTGCTGCTGGGCGTGCTGACGGTCGTGGAGCCGTAGGGTGGAGAATCCTGCCGACCAGCCCCTCGGGTGAGGTGCAGTCCGATATTTGACTTGGAGGGCAGGTTGTGTCATAATGTCAGGTGGCGTACGATACCCCGGATGCCTCAGCCGACTGCTGGGGCATTTTGTTGTGCCTGTTGGGATGGGCACCGCGCGATATGACCAGATTAAAGAAGGAAGGATGCACATGAAAGTCACAAGCGAACGGTTGGAGGACTGCCAGGTCAAGATTCGGGTCGAGTTGGAAGCCGCCGAGGTGGAAAAGCGGCTGCGGGATACGGCCCGCAAGCTGTCTCGAGATTTCAACGTGCCTGGTTACCGTCGAGGCAAAGCTCCCTATTCCGCCATTGTGCGCACTTTTGGCCGCGAGGCGGTTCAGCAGCAGGGCATCGAAGATTGGGGCAACGATCTGTACGAGATGGCCATGAAAGAGGTCGATGTCGAACCGTACGAGGTGGGGGAGCTGCAGGACGTCGAATGGGATCCCTTTGTCATGACGGTTTTGGTTCCCCTCCAACCCGAGGTCGATCTGGGAGACTATCGCTCTGTGCGCGTGCCCTTTGAGGCCGAAGAGATCACCGACGAAAAGGTCGAAGAGGCGCTGGTCGAACTCCAGCAGCGGTACGCTCAGTGGGTGCCTGTGGAGCGGTCGGCCGAATACGGCGATCAGGTGGTGTTGGACATGGAAGGTCGCGCCGGCGACAAGGTCTTTATGAGCAACCAGGAACACGAGATGGTGTTGGAAGAAGGCGCCACCTATCCAATTACTGGGTTTCATGCCGAGGTCGTCGGTCTGTCGGCGGGCGAGGACAAGACCTTTACCTTGACTGTGCCCAAGGAGGACGAAGATCAGGAAGCGGCAGGCCAAGAGGGGACGGTCACCGTCCATGTCCATTCGGTCAAGGTCGAGGAACTTGCTCCCCTTGACGACGATCTGGCGTTGATGGTCGGCGATTACGACACGCTGGCGGACCTCAGGATCGCCACCCGCCAGAACTTGGAGACCGAGGCTAGCCAAAAAGCCGATGCCGAGTACCTGGACAAGGTCTTTGACGCTATGGTCGAGGCTGCTCCCAAGATCGAGTACCCGGCCCAGGCCGTCGACCATGAATCGGATATGGCCCTGAGCCAGATGGAGCGCAACCTGGCGTCTTCGGGGATCGAATTCGATACCTACCTGAGGATCGTCGGCAAGACCCGAGAATCGTACGCGCAGGAGCTGTACCCGGTTTCGGAAAAACGGTTGCAGAGGCGCCTGGTGCTGACCGAGGTCGTGTCTCGCGAAAAGCTTCGCCTTGAGGATGACGAGATCAAGGCCGAGATCGATCGGCTGGTCGAATCGATGGGCGAGCAGGGCGACGAAATGCGCGAGATGCTGGAGAGCCCGATGGGCCGCATGTCGATCGCCGAGGATCTGATGATTCAGCGAGTTCAAGAGCGCATCGTCCAGATCGCCAAAGGCGAGGCCCCGCCGCTGGAGGAAGAAGAGACCGAGCCTGAGACCGAGCCCGAGGCCGCCGACGACGCAGAGGGCGCACCCGAGGCATCGGCTGAGGAAATCGGCGCGGACGAGGCCCTGGAATCGGAGACGGACTAGGTCTCTGCGCCTGCCCTGGGGAGACATCTTACAGACCCCAGGCCGTTCCGGATGTACACTGGGCGGGAGCAAAGGGAGACATTCCCCTTTTGCTCAGTCTCAACGGAAGGACATCCAGGAGGTAAATCGATGCACAATAGTTTGATCCCAATGGTCATAGAGACGACAGGGCGCGGCGAGCGAGCCTACGACATCTTTTCGTTGTTGCTCAAAGAGCGCATTGTTTTTCTTGGCACACCCATCAACGACCAGGTTTCGAACCTGATCGTCGCTCAATTGCTTTTCTTGGACCGGGAGAATCCCGACAAGGAGATCCAGCTCTATATCAATTCGCCCGGAGGCGAGATCTATCCGGGGTTGGCGGTCTATGATACCATGCAGATGCTGCGCGCCCCGGTCTCGACCATCGCGGTGGGTTGGACGGCGAGCCTGGGCACGGTGCTGCTGGCGGCGGGTACCAAGGGCCGGCGGTTTGCGTTGCCCCACGCAACAATCCATATGCACCCGGCCGGCGGCGGTGCGCGGGGGTATGCACCCGATGTCGAGATCCAGTACAAAGAGCTGAAACGCATGCAGGATATGCTGCACAAAATCCTGTCCAAGCATACCGGACAGACTTCGGAAAAGATTGCCGACGACTTTGACCGCGACCACTTTATGGACGCCTATTCTGCCGTCGAATACGGATTGATCGATGAGGTATTGACGGTGGCCGACGAGACACCGAAAGAGGAAACCTCTTCGGAAGCGGAATCGAAGGCGTAGGAGAACAGCGGATGTCACAGCAAAAAGTAGGCGCGGTACAAATCTGTTCCTTTTGCAGCAGGCGCGCCGAAGAGGTGAACAAGCTGATAGCGGGCCCCGATGGCGTCTTTATCTGTGACGACTGTGTCGGGCTTTGCGTCGAGATCTTGGAGGAGGAGCGGCTGCTAGAGTTGAAAGAGGGCTCTGAGGGCGGGGTCGCCGATCTGCCGTCGCCCCGAGAGATCTTTCAGCGACTGGAAGAATATGTCATCGGCCAGGAACGGGCCAAAAAGGTCCTGTCGGTGGCCGTCTACAATCATTACAAGCGGATCAATGCCGGGCCTGCCGTGGATGAGGTGGAACTGCAAAAGAGCAATATCCTGCTCGTCGGCCCCACCGGCTGCGGCAAGACCCTGCTGGCCCAAACCCTGGCGCGCATTCTGGACGTGCCCTTTTCCATCGCCGACGCCACGGCCCTCACCGAGGCCGGCTATGTGGGCGAGGACGTAGAGACGATCCTGCTCGGGTTGCTCCAGGCTGCCGATTTCGACATTGAGCGGGCTTCCAAGGGTATTATCTACATTGACGAGATCGACAAGAGCGGGCGCAAGTCGGGCGACAACCCCAGCATCACCCGCGACGTTTCGGGAGAGGGGGTGCAGCAAGCGCTGCTCAAGATCGTGGAGGGGGCCAACGTGAATGTGCCGCCTCACGGCGGGCGCAAACACCCCCAGCAGGAGTTCATCCAGATCAACACCACCGATATCCTGTTCATCTGCGGCGGTACCTTTGAGGGACTGGACCAGATCGTGGCTGAGCGGGTGGGCGTCAAGGGCCAGGTGGGGTTCTCGTCGGGACGCGACGAGCGCCATCGCCGGGAAATGACGTCGGCCGAGTTGTTGCGGCAGCTCACTCCCGATGACCTGATGGCCTATGGGCTCATTCCCGAGCTGGTGGGCCGCCTGCCGGTGGCCGTCAGCATCGATCCACTGGACAAGGAATCCATGGTTGCCATCCTGACCGAGCCCAAGAACGCGCTGACCAAGCAGTTCAGGCGCATGTTGGATCTGGATGGGGTGGAGCTGGTGCTCACCGAAGACGCGCTGGAGGCCATCGCCGAAGAGGCCCTGGGCCGCAAGACCGGCGCGCGTGGTCTGCGCACCATCATCGAGGATACCTTGCTGGACGTGATGTACGAGATCCCCTCTCGATCCGACGTGGTCAAGTGCGTGGTGAACGGGGACACCATCCGGCGAAGAACCAGGCCGCTGCTGTTGAACAAGCAGGAGCGGCCCGTGGCCTGGGAAGACGAAGGCCTGCAGGAATCGGCCTAGACTCGTCCCATCCCGTTTGTCTGAAAAGCCCGCTGCATGATCGCAGCGGGCTTTTTTCATTCAGTCGCCTGTCTGGTTTGGGACGGATGGGGGGTTTTCGTACAGGATTTCCATTTCGCAGTCGGAGCAACGGAAACGCAGCCGGTAACGACGCCCCTCTTGGTCGATAAGAAAGAGGGGTTCTTGCAGCCTTTCGGTCTTTTGGGCGCCGTCGCAGTAGCCGAGTTGGTGCTGGATGCAGTAGCGGGTCCGCATCACAACCCTGCCATCCATGTCGAGCCCCGATTCGGCAGCCGGCTCGATCTCTGCCACGCCATGGCGCCGGTAAAAGGCGGCGGCGTGGCGGTTCAGGACGTTGCCGCGGTAGGTGAGGGTTTTCTCTGGGTAGAGCGCGTCGTTCGGCACGATGCCGCCGGGCAGGCGGGGGCGGTTTTCGGCGCGAGCCTCGATCAGCCGGTCCAGCGCCTGCCGGCGAAGGGCATTGAGTACCGAAACCGGCAAAAAGAAAGCCTGGTCCCAGACCAGGTCCACCTGTGTGCAGTCAAAGATCGTGCCGCCGGTTTTGGCGAGTTGGGTGCGAACGGTGCTCTCGGCCCGGTCGGGTTGCGTGGCCGGTACTTTTTCGGCGTCGAGGGGGACGGTGGCCTCATTGCCGTCTGGATCGACTACGTGTAGGGCAAACCCCTGGGCCGTGCTCTCGAATCGCATCCCGACGGGGATCTTGCGCTCGGGCTGGCTGCGTTCTACCTGGCGCAAAAAGCCATGGTCGCGGTTGCGATAGATGCCCTGGCCCACGCGAATGGCAGAGATGGCCTCTGGCGTGATAGACCATTGGTGGGAGTTCTGGGGCACAGACTCGGCGGCATTGACCACGGTGCCGTCCAGTTTGCCCTTT
Source organism: uncultured Anaerolineaceae bacterium (assembly GCA_964575225.1). GTDB lineage: Bacteria > Chloroflexota > Anaerolineae > JAAYZQ01 > JAAYZQ01 > CAZNQW01. Next base: position 25,816 of record CAZNQW010000013.1, read on the forward strand.
TCGTCGAACCAGCACAGGCCATCGCCGTTGTTCAGGACGGCCTGGCTGTCCAACAGGAAGCGGGGACCCTGCAGCGCGGTGACGGTGCCCAGGTACTCGCCCACCATTTTGGGCGAGTCCAGGGCGCCGGGCGGTTCCTGCCGGCCCTGGAGAAAATGGGTGGTGTACCCCCGGTTAAAGGTCTTGGTCAGGTCGGGCTCAAAATCGACGGAGCTGTGCCCTGAAGAGCTGCGGAGCCAGCCCCGTGCTGCCAGGGCCTGATCCAGCCGCTGCCGATACCCGCTTACAACGTTGGTCACATAGGCCCGGTCCTTGAGGCGGCCCTCGATCTTGAACGAGGTCACCCCGGCGTCGAGCAGGTCTTCCAGGTGGTCCGAAAGGTTCAGGTCGCGCAGGGAAAGCAGGTGACGGTCTTGGGCGAGGATCTGGCCGTCGCGGTCGATGAGCGAGTAGGGGCGGCGGCAGGGTTGAGCACATTCGCCTCGGTTGCCGCTGCGGCCTCCCAGGGCGTAGCTCATGTAGCATTGGCCACTGTAGCTGACGCACAGGGCGCCGTGGATGAACGATTCCAGTTCGATGTGGGTTTGGGCGCGGATGGCGCGGATCTGCGCCAGGCTCAGCTCTCGGGCCAGGATGACGCGCCGAAAGCCCACCCGCTCGAGGAAGGCGATTCGCGCGGGGGTGTGATTGTGCATTTGGGTGCTGGCGATCAGGGCGATGGGCGGCAGGTCGGCTTCCAGCAACCCCATGTCCTGGATGATGATGGCATCGACGCCCATGTCGTACAGTTGATGGATCAGCCGCACGGCTTGGGGCAGTTCCTCGTTGTAGAGGAGGGTGTTCACCGTCACATAGACGCGGGCCCAATAGAGATGGGCGTGGGTCACCAGCGAAGAGATATCCTCGAGGGAATTGCCTGCTTTGGCGCGCGCGCCAAACTGCGGCCCGCCGATGTAAATGGCATCGGCGCCGCTATCCAGGGCCGCCAGACCGCTGTCCCGGTCTTTGGCCGGTGCCAGCAGTTCAACTCGGGGGATCATCAAAGAACCGATTCAAAGGTATCCAGAATCAGGCGTACCGGCTCCCAATGGGCATGTCGGCAAAGACCTCTTTAGCCGCATAAGCCACGCCGACCATGCTGCGGCCGGTGTGGGCGCCCAACACCAACGACATGGGGCCGACGGGCAGCCAGGTGCAGTCAAATTGGGGTTCGATAAACTGCCGCAGCAGCTCGGCCCCTTCGGGGTTGAAAGAGTGGAGTACCTGGACCTGGAGCGCGCTGCCGGGCGCATGCTGACGGGTCATCAGGGTGACCAGGTGCTGAACGGCTCGTTCAAAGGTGCGCGCCTGTCCCATCTGGACGTAGGTGCCGTTGACCTTTTCTACACCGATGATCGGTTTGATGTTCAGGATGGAGGCGATCAGGCCTTTCATGTGGCTGATGCGTCCACCGTGGATCAGGTATTTGAGTTCCTTGAGGGTATAGATGCTTTCCGTGGCGTCGCTGATGCGCTGGGCCAAGGCCAGGGCTTCTTCCAATGACCAACCAGCCTTCAAGGCTCGAGCCGCCGCTTCGACCTGCCAGCCTGCCCCTCCCGACAGGGTCTTGGTGTCGAAATAGGTGATGCGGGCTTCGGGGACCAACTCTTCTGCGGCTTTGGCCGAGTGATAGGTGCCGCTTAGGCCCGAAGTCATGTGGATGGAGAGGATGTCAGGGTCATCGACTGCCAGTTTTCGATAGAGTTCCGCAAAATCGCCCACCGAAGGCTGCGAGGTGGTAGGCAGGTTGTCGCTCGCTTCCAGAAGGGGATAAAAGTCCTCAGCCTGTAGGTCGATTCCCTCCCGGTACGAGATGCCGTCGAGGGTAACCACCAAGGGTACAACGTGAATGTTCAGGTCGGCAGCTTCCTCCGGAGAAAGCCAAACGTCGGTTCCACTGTCAGTTACAATTTGCATATTCCCTCTCCTGATGGGCCTGGCCCGGTTTCGTCTTACTCCCAAGATGCGCTGAGCGGTACCCGTACCGAATGCCACGATCTGCGTCTGTGTATCCCTTTTCGATTGGACAGAGCACAGAATAACAAGCGGCACCTCGCCGAGCTGCTGCTGAGGTGGGGTGCCATACCGGCCCATAGTATAGAGTACTAGCCCAGAGAAGTCAAATCGGGCACTGGGAAGATGAAATGGAAAAGAACTATCGGGTTTTGTCTTTGGGCAGGGCCAGCCGGTAGGTGCCGGGGTTCACCAGCGGATCGCACTCGACTTCCAATCCGAGGCTTTCGGCCAGGGCGCTCAGGCCGTCGATCGTCTGATCGGGATGGATGGCCAGGCGGCCCGGCTTTTGGCCCCCGGTCCATTCCTTGGATTGGAAAAGGTCGATGGCCCGTTGGAGAAAGGCCGCCAGGTCAAAGGATGGGGGATTGTGGCCTGCGTCCTGGCGGGGGTCCAGCCACAACCAGCGCCCGGCGCCGTCTGGACTGACCGACGGCTCGGCAGCCGGGCGCGATTCCACGGACGCGGGTCGGGAGCTGGATGTGCCGGACGGCCCAGAAAACGAGGCCAAACTCTCCTCGGCCCCATCCTCTTCCTCTTGATCTTCTTCGTCCAGCCAATCCTCGTCGGGTTCCTCTGGCAAGAGAACCCCCTGTATCGGCATTGGGATGGGCTCGGTTTCCTCGGGCGCTCGATCGAGGTCCATGGGCTCCAGTGGCTGGTCGATCAGATCCAGAGAGGGTTCTTGAGATTCGGGCTCTTCCGGTGCCGGTTCCTCAGGTGTCGTGTGTACCTCGGGCGCTCTCACGATCGGATCGGGTAGGGGCGGGCCTGGCGGCGCCTCGGCAGCGACGGCGGGCGAGGGTGTGAGGCCCTCAGGTCCGGCAGGCGCTTCGCGTGGGTGTTCCTGGTCCAGCTTGCGGATGAGAAAGGGCGGCAGGGGCTTGGGTTCTTGCACCGGCTGCGGCTCGGGCGTAATAATCGGTTCGGGGGCGCCGCGCAGGTGTTCGAGAAACGGAGGCAGGGGTTTGGGCTCTGTCCTCGGGAAAAGGGCAGCGGGCGACTGTTCAGGCTGAGTGGCGGCGGATGGGGTGGGAGTGGGCTTTGATTCTTCAGGCGGGGTCGCCGGCTTTGGGGACGCCGATGGCCTGTCAGGGGACGGTCGTTCGGTCAGGATCTGCGGTGGCACGCCTGTTGGCAGAGGACGGGGTGGTTTTCTGACCGACGACTTCCGGGCCGGTTCCCCGGCGCCGAACCAGGCGCGGACTTCGGCCTCGGTCGCCATGCCCAGGAACTCGCCGTCGGGCGATATTTTGGCATACCGCCCGGGTCGAAACTCGATCAATGCCCAATCCCTTGCCATCCGTTGGCTCCCCTTTGGCAGGAACGCTTGCACCCGTCAATGAGTACATTATAGCACGAAATCGTGGAAAAGGCAAGGAAAAAGAGGCATGCTTGGAGGAGTCTTTAGTGGAGGGCGGTCCCTTCGCCAGGCTGGAGGACTTGCACCGTGGTTTGGGGCGAAAGGTGCCCGGCATGTTGGGCAAAGAGGTGGGGAGGTTGGCTGAGATAGTCGGCCCGTTTCCAAAGCGCTTCGGGTCCCCAGTAGCGAAGAGAGCCCCAGTGAATGGGTACAGCCACGCGGGGATGCAGGTGATTGAGGGACTGAGCCGCCGTGAACGGGGTCAGGTGCCCCAACCCCAACCGATGCCCATAGCCCCATACGGGAATCAGGGCCATATCAAGGTCGAAATCCTGCCCTACCTCTTTCATGCCCTCGAATAGGTCGGTATCTCCGGCAAAGTAGACCGACAGGCGATTCTGCATGACATAGCTCAAGCTAGGGCTTGTGGGGCGGGGAAACGAGGGCCCGTGACCATGGTCTGCAGGCAGGGCCGTGATTTCGACATCGGCCACCTGCACCTTGTCCCCCGCGACGACCTCATGAACCGGAACGCCCGCGGAACGTTCCAGGAACTTGCCGCTGCCCTTGGGCGCGATGATCGTGCTGGACGGGGAAAGCATGCGCAGTGAAGGAAGGTCGGCGTGATCGTAATGAAGATGGGAGATCAGTACAACATCGGGGGCGCGTTCTTTGAGCAGGCCGGGCGCAGAATTTCGGCCATGACGTTGCAGAAAAAACAAGCGATCGCGCAAAATCGGGTCGGTCAGCACGCGGACCTGGCCGATGTCCACCAGCACGGTGGCATGTCCAATATAGTGTAGGTACGCCAAACACTCACTCTTTCCGACAGCTTGGGGTCTGCGGCCTTGGGAAGCTGGGCGCATTATACGTCCAGATAAGCAGGGTGTCAATTTCCTGGAGGGCATTGACGGCAATCCTCAATTTGGCGGCGGGGCAATCCGGTTCTGTCTATGTGCTCGCTTACCCGCGGTCGGTTGCGCGGGATCCGGCGGGAGTAAGAGCGGGCGACGCATGCGTCGCCCCTACCATGCGCGGCTGCGGCCTTTTGGATGTGGTCCCTGCCCCTTTGCTCGGCCTGGGTCGCCAGGCGCAGGCCATGGATCCCCGCTTCTGCCTTGCCCGCCACGAGTGCCCTTGTCCACGGGCCTGCGTGCCCGTGGGCACGACTTGAGCACGATTTGCCAAAACTATTGGCTTGTGCTACAATGCCCGACATGCTCGTAGTTACAGCGCTATGACGGCTGCAGCAAGATCTGCAGGAAACCGTGCAGAAACGTACGATCCGCCTCAGTGCTATGGACCCCGAACTGAGCCAATGTGGATTGGGCTCAGCTTCGGGGCGTTTTGACGTAAATTGCAGGATAGTGTAAAGTGATTTTTGGTGCTGCGGGACGGAAAGGAATTGGAGGAGGACAATGGAACAGAAAACAAATCCCTTGTTGGGTGGACTGAACAATTTGCTGGAAGGCAAACAGGGTGGCTGGGTTCTCAATGTGATGATTGCCGTGTTAATGATCACGGCTTTGCTCCTGCCGCCGGTTTCAGCCCAAGACCGCCTTTTGAACCGAGGTTTTGTGGCCATCGATCAGAAAGAGGGTGGATCGATTCTCGACCCGGATGGGATGCAGTTGGTCGTTCTGCCTGAAGGATTGACCGACGACCTCAAGCTCAAGGAAGAATCGGTGCCCATGGCCAGTTTTATGGATGGCTCGGCGGGAAAAGAGCTGGTCGAAGCCGCCAAGGCGCTTCCCGCTCATCTGCACGTCAAGAGCCCCGTTTATCAGATGAGCGTCAAGGGCCCTATGCCGACGCAAGCCATCCTGACGGTGCCGATCCCGAACAACGCGGAACCCTACGAGACCCTGTCTATGTACGAGTGGACGGGCGAGGGTTGGACCTTTGTGCCCAGCCACGTGATCTATGAGGATGACGTGTTGGAATCGCGCCTGGACTATGTGCCGGGGACCCTCGTTGTGGCCTCGAGTACCGACCTGCCCCCGCAGGTGAGCGCCGAGCTGCCGGACTATGTTTCCCTTCCCAGCCTGGGCGAGCGAGCGTTGACCGAGTTGAACCCGTTGGGCTACTCCTTGGGGACCGATAATGGCATCGAAGGAAGCTTGGCCAGCCTGCCCGAGACTACAGGGCAGGAATCGTACCGCGTGCTGCCTGCTCTGCGAAACTGGACTGACGATGGCGTGGTGCGCAGTGACTTGTTGGATAACATGCTGGTGGTGGCCGAATCCCGAGAGGCTCATGCCCAGGCCATCGTTGACCTGGTGGTTGCCGAGATGTATGCCGGGATCGATCTGGACTATCGTGGGGCGAATCCGGACTTGCGCGCCGAATTTACCCAGTTTGTTCAGTTGGTGGCCAAAGGGCTCCATGCCAATGGCAAGCGGCTCACCGTCCATGTGGAGGTGCCCGTTCAGATTGCCGAAGACCGATGGGAGACGGGCCCCTACGACTGGCGCGAGTTGGGACTGGTGGCCGACGCAGTCAAGTTCCCAGCTATTCAGGATCCAGCCGCCTATGCCGTGGGCGGACAGATGCAGCAGTTGCTGTGGTGGGCCGTGGGCGAGGTGGAGCGCTACAAACTCCAACCCATGTTCACCACGCGCAGTGTGGAGAATGCCGGCGGGGTCTTGGTGGAACGAACCTACCGGGATGCCCTGGCTGAGCTGAGCAAGGTGGTGGTCAACTCGACCGGTGAGGTTTTGGTCCCCGGTGACCAGGTCGTTGTCAGTCTGGACACCGTGGGCATCCAGTTCGATCCGATTGTCGGCCGCTACTGGTTCTCCTACGTCGATGCAGCCAGCGGGCAGGAGAGAAAGGTCTGGCTGGAGGATGCCAGTAGCCTGAGCCGCAAGTTCGATCTGCTGTCCCACTATAATGTGGGTGGTGTAGGGCTGCGGGCCATGTGGGACGAAGGCAACGACCCCCGCATCTGGGATCTGGTGCGCGAGTATCAATCCTCGGTGCAAGCCGACGTGGTTCCCGTGGACAGCAATTTCTCGGTGGTGTGGAGTGTGGAAAACACCGCCAGCGGCCAGCGCCTGGAAGAGGCCAGTAGCCTGGATCAGCACAGCTACACCTGGACGGCACCCAGCGAACCGGGCCAGTATGAAATTGGCGCGTCGATTGTGGCCAACAACGGGCAGACCGTGGCGGGTGACAACCGGGTGGCGCTGGTCGTAGCCGAGCCCACTCCCACTCCGACGCCTACCCCGAGCCCCACTCCGATCCCGACGGAAACCCCGACACCGGTGCCCACTGAAACCCCAACCCCCAAGCCTACGGCCAAACCTCAATCCCAGACGACGGCGCCCAAGGCCACGGCTGTGCCTCAAACCAGCAGCGGCGCCAACCGGGTCAATACCAATTTTGGCTATGGCATCCAGGCCCACATGGTGCACAATGGACAGGCCGGAACGGTGAT